>DASSXJ010000086.1 GCA_035703895.1 bacterium
GCGGCGATGCGGCGATTATCGTCAAGCAGCGGCACCACATCGGCCACGGTCCCGAGGGCCGCGAGCGAGGCCATCCCCGCGGCCACCGTGGGGCTCATCCCGAGCCGCCTCCGCAGCGCCGCCATGAACATGAACGCCAGGCCCGCCGCGCATAACAGCGTGTCGGTCCCGTCCTCACGCGCGGGCTCGATGATAATGGCCGCCGGCCGTTCGGCGGCGGGGGTGTGGTGATCCAGGACGACCACGTCCAGTCCCAGCATCCGCGCATGCCCGACCGCGTCGGACGCGGTGATCCCGCAGTCCGCGGCGATGAGGAGCCGCGCTCCCTGTGCGGCGAGGGCGTCGATGGCGCGGATCCCAAGCCCGTACCCATCGTTGAGGCGGTGAGGAAGATACCACAGCGGGTCGGTCCCGAGAGAACGGAGCCCCCGGAGCAGGATCGCGGTGGCCGAGATGCCGTCGACGTCGTAGTCGCCGTGAATCGCGATCCGCTCGCCCGCGGTGATGGCCCGGGCCACGCGATCCACGCCGGCCCGTAGCCCTCGAAGGGACTCCGGATCGGACAGGTCTTCGAGGCGCGGATCGAGGAATCGTCGGGCGTCCGAGACGGTCGCGTACCCGCGGCGGCGCAGGAGCGCCGCCGTGAGCGGATGGATCCCCAGCGCACCAGCGAGGTCCCCCGCGGCATCGTCAGACGGCGCGATTACCCATGTGGGCGTACCCATCTTGTTACCATTATATCGCTCGGGGGAAGGACGAGACCCTCAGGGCCTGCGCGGCTCTCCGGCAGGACTTCCCGTCATGGGCGTCACCGAGGCCCCGCCGCCGAGCGACGGCGGCACCTCTCGGGCCTCGTGCGCGCGGACGCTCTCGCGTAGGGCGCGGATCTGCCGCATCTGGTGGGTGTGATGGGCGAGCGATCCCACATATGTCAGCAGCGCTCCGAGCACCCCGGCACCGACAATGATCATGCCGAGCGGCCCGGTGTACACCGGCCACTGCCAGAACTTCACCGTCTCGGTTGTCAGGTTGCTCAGGGCAAACACCGTGATCACGACGAGCCACAGCAGCAACCAGAACATCGTCCCGCCCATGGCTGGTCCCCTACCTCCGACGGCGGCCGCCCCGGCGGCGCCTTCCGGTGACAGGCTGGGGGCGACCGGCCCCCGCTCCGAGCGCGGCGGGGGTGGACTCCTCGTGGTCGTCGGCGGCCGTCGTGGGCGTGGCGCGCTCCGGCGCTCGGTCGTCGGCGCGCGCGGCCTTGGCCTCGGCGCCGCCGGGACGGCGGCGCCGGTCCGACCAGTTGTGCCAGTCTACGAGGATCGGGCTGGCGTTGAAGATCGAGGAGTACCCGCCCGTGATAATGCTCACGACCAGGCCAAAGGCGACATCGCGAATGGTCTCACCGCCAAACACGTACACGGCGCCGATCGCCAGCACCGCGGTCATCGCCGTGTTGATCGACCGGACGAGCGCTTCGAGCACGCTGCGGTTCACCAGATGCTCAAAGGGCTCCCTGGTCCGAAAGCCCAGGTTCTCGCGGATCCGGTCGAAGATCACGATGGTGTCGTTGATCGAGTAGCTGGCGACCGTGAGGAGCACGGCCAGGAAGCTGCTGTTGACTTCTCGCTGCGTCAGCGCGAAGGCCCCGATGACCACCAGGAGGTCGTGGAGCAGCGCGATGTCGGCGGCGATCGCGAACCGCACCGAATGGAAGCGAAACGAGATGTAGATGACCTGCAGGATAATCCCGATCACGACGCCCAGGATGGCGATATTCCGTAACTCGGCCCCAATCTCGGGCCCGACCGTGTCCGCCCGGAGCATCTTGGTGCCGGGAAACCGGGTGGTCACGGCATCGATGATCGCATTGGTCTGCGGCTGCGTCAGCGGGCGCGTCCGGATGAAGACCTCCGTGTCCCCTGAGCGCTGGATGATCGCATCCCCCAACTGGAACCGATCCATCACCTGGCGCACGTCGCCGACGGCAAATGCCTGGGGGATGCGCAACTCGAGCGAGTTGCCTCCCGTGAAATCGACCCCCCAGTTGAGGGCGTGATGGTCGCGGACGTGGTGGACGTACAATGCGATCAGCCCGGGGACGATCACCGCGAGCGAGAGCGCGTACCACCACCGTCGCCGGCCGATCAGGTCGAACGTTCGGGGCGCCACGGGCTACTCTCCCGCCGCGCTGGGCGCGCCCGTGCGGCCCCGGCCGCCGACTCTGCCGAGGCGCTGGATCCACGGCGCGGCCGATGTCTCGAGCGCCATATCGACAAACACTCGGGTCACCATGATCGCGGTGAAGATACTGGTGAGGATCCCCAGGATCAGGGTCACGGCGAACCCGCGAACCGGCCCGGTGCCCAGCCACAGCAGGACGAGGGCGCCGATCAGCGTCGTCGCGTTCGAGTCCAGGATGGTCACGATGGCCCGACTCCATCCTGTCGCGACCGCGGCGCGCAGGGTTTTCCCGCCCCGGAGCTCCTCTTTGACTTTTTCAAAGATAATGACGTTGGCGTCCACGGCCACGCC
>DASSXJ010000087.1 GCA_035703895.1 bacterium
TGGGACAGCGGGATCCGCGCGGCGGTGGCCCAGACCGTGACGGACCGGGGCGGCGAGGCGGACTGGCAGGAGTCCGACACCGTGATCGCCCAGTGGGGGGTTGACTCCTCTCGCCGGGTCTTCGCCGGGCTGGGCCCCCACGCCACGGACACCTGCGGGGATGCCCTTCTTCTGAAGGTGCGCGAGCGGATGGAAGATCTTGGGGCGCTCACCTTCATTCACGTCGCGCAGTCGCGCGACGAAGTGGATGCCGCGCGGTGCCGCGGTGACGCGGGATGCGTGTATTTGCTGCACCGCCTCGGCCTGTTGGGCGCTCGGACCATCGCCGCGCATTGTCTCTACCTTCAGCCGGGAGAGATCGAATTGCTGTCGGCGACCCGGACTCCCGTGGCGCATTGTCCCGTGAGCAACGCCAAAGTGGAAGGGTCTGCCGCATTAGCGTGGGAGCTTTGGCAAGCTGGTGTGCCGTTGGGTCTCGGAACGGACTGCGCGGCCTGCAACAATTCCATGGATCCCTGGTTCGAGGTCAAGTTCGCCGCGCTGCTCCACAAGATTTCGACGAAGAACCCCGAGGTTTTGCCGGCGCGCACGGCGCTGGGATGGATCACCCGGGCCGCCGCGACGTGCTTGAGCATGACGGGGGAGATCGGGGTCCTCCGGACGGGCGGTCGTGCCGATATCATCACGCTGCGGACGGACGTTCCCAACGCCGTCCCGCCCCCGGATCCGTGGTCGCACTTCGTGTATTCTGCTTCGGGCGGGGATGTGGACACCGCGGTGGTTGACGGCCGGCTGCTCGTACGGCGCGGGGCCTTGCTCCATATCGATGCGGAACGCATCGGCTACGAGGTCAACCGCATACGCGGCAAACTCACGCGATGAAAGCCGCGCCGATCGGCGATGTCGCGGGACCCGGGTACGGAGGAGATCCGGCCCTGGGGGCGGAAGCCACGGGTCGACGTCACACGGGGGGATGCGCAAATGATGCGGGACAAAGTCACGATACTGGCGCCCCGGCTGAATCGTCGGGCCTTCCTCAAGGCAGGCACGGCGTTGTCGTTGTCCGTGGCGGCCGGTGGATCCGCCACCCGGTGGGCTCCTTCCGCAGACGCCCAACCCCTGACAGGCGTCTCGCTCCAATTTGGCTGGTTCTTGAATTCCCAAGCGGCGGGTGAGTTGGTGGCGATCGCCAAAGGGTATTTCAACGAGGCCGGCATCGAGCTACGCATGCAACCCGGCGGGCCGTCCATCGATCCCATCCAGATCGTCGCCGGAGGCGGCACCACGTTAGGGGACGCGGCCTCGATCGGCGTCCTCCTCAACGCGCGCAGTCGTGGCCTTCCCCTCAAGACGTTCGCTGCCGTCCTGCAGCGTCATCCATTTGCGTTCTTCTTCCTGAAGCGATCGGGAGTGCGGACTCCGGCGGATTTCGAAGGGAAAACCATCGGGATCCAGCCGACCGCCCGGCCGCTGTTGGAAGCCGTCCTGAAGAAGCACCATATCGCCAAGGACCACGTGAAGGTGGTGTCCGTGGGCGGGGACATCTCGCCGTTGGTGACTCATCAGGTCGATGTGATCACGGGATGGGTGATCGATCGCGTTCCCCAGTTCGAGAACATGGGTGTGGCCGATCAGGTCGGCTACTTCAAGTTGTGGGACTTGGGGATCCGTATGTATGCTTACACCTACTTCTGTACGGACCAGGTGTACGGACAGCGGAAGGACGTGTTGGCCCGGTTCGTGGCCGCGACGGCCAAGGGCTGGTTATACGCGCGCGATCACCCCGACGAAGCGATCGACATCGTGCTGCGCAGCACGACAGGGCTGGATCGATCGCTGGAGGTGAAGACGTTGCGCAACATGCAGCCGTACTTCACCTCCATCGCCACCAAACAACACGGGTGGGGCCACATGGACCCAGGCGTCTGGGCCGACCTGAGTAGCGCCTACATGGCTCTCGAGCAGATGCCCCGCGAGGTCAAGCCGGAAGAGATCATGACGAACGAAGTGGTGGAGATGGCAAAGACACCCAAGGTGTAGCGAGAAGCCCCGCCGCCAGGGAAATGGAACTGCCGGGATCGACCTATCTCTATGCGCTGGCGACCATCTCGATCACGTTCGTAGGTTTTTCTGCGCTCCTCTTGATATTTCGCCAAGCCATGGGCCACACCATGACGAGATACGAGAGCTATTTCATGCTCACGTTCATCCAGTCGGGGTTTATCGTGACGGCTGGGTCGCTGTTGCCGCTCCTGCTGGCATTGTACGGGTTACCGCAGCCCACGGTGTGGCGCGTGTCCAGTCTCATCATGGCGATCCCGATCTTCGTCTTTGTCGTGACCCTCCCGGGACGACGACGGGTGGCTTCCCAACAAGAGATTCCCATGTATGTGTGGGTGCTGTTGTTGCTGCAACTGCTCACCGTTCCGTATTTGCTGATGAACACGATCGGGAAGCCCGTGGAGCCGGGCATCGCCCCCTACGCCACGGCGATGTCGGGGATTCTGTTCACATCGGGGATTGCCTATGTGATCGCGCTCGCCGCTGCCCTGGGAGAGCCGCCGACGTGACAAACGTGCGAACGCTGCCCCTGTGGCTCCTTAGTGCGCCGACGGCAAGTTCCTGTTTGAGAAGACATGTGCGAAGGGGCTGGGACGGATCCAGGTGGGAAAGGCATGGGCGAGCAGGCGAGGTCCATCCACTTCGATCAGCTTCCGCCGGAGTGCCTCTTCATAGGAGAACTTTCGCAGGTGCCAGTTCACAAGGGTTTGAGAATCCGTGGTGATGACGAGGTCTTCCGGAAACCCGGGGTAGATGGTACACAGCTCCGGCTGCGGACGCTGCAGGAGCAACCAGAATTTCTGCCGTGGCTGATCCCGTAGGTCAACGCGGACGGTGACCCGTTTGTTTGGCAGCTTGTCCTTGTCGACGAGCCTGCTCGTGGCCCATAGCACATACCCCGGATTGATGTGGTCCGGTCTGATCTCGAGCCATCGCGCTCCCCAATTGCCCATCGCGTCACACACCGTCTTCAGCTCTTGCCCACGTGGAGTGAGATGGTACGAGAACCGGCGCCCCCGGGGACTGGGCTGTCGTGCGATAACCCCAAACTGTTCCAGCAATTCCAGCCGCTGCGTGAGGGTGTCCTTGGGAATGCCGGGGGCGCCCTCGCACAATTCGGAGAAGGTGCGGCAGCCGGCCAGCAAGTTTCTCACGATGATCAGGGTCCAGCGTTCTGCCAGGATCTCTGACGCCCGAGCGATAGGGCAGTACTGGCCATAGATTTTCACAACTCCATTCTCCCCCCCGCCCTCGGCCGGATTCAAGTCCATTTTTTGGTCTTGCCGCGGCGATGCGGCCCCCATATACTCGAGGCGAGTTCAGAGCCAAGCGGGAGGGATGAGGATGGCGAAAGGACGCAGTTGCCAGATTGTCCATGCTAAGCAAGCGTCCGCGGGAGTCACTGGGTTCAATTATGCGCAGGGAATCTCGAGCGCGACCGCAGGCGCTGAGGCCCTCTGCCTGCAACTGGCGACGATTCCGGCTGGAGCGCGGGCCAAAGCGCACCTGCACAAAGATCACGAATCAGCCGCGTATATTATTAGCGGCCGCCTTATCTTTTGGTTTGGCGCGGAGCTGCGGGAGAATGTTACAGCAGGACCGGGAGACTTCCTGTATATCCCACCGGGGGTTCCGCATCTGTCTATCAATGGCAGCGACACCGAGCCGGTGGTGGCTGTTTTGGCCAGGACGGATCCGAACGAGCACGAGAGCACCACGTTGTTGCCGGAACTCGATGGTCTAAAGCACGTTCTTGCTGGGATCGCATGAAGAGAATTGGGTTATTCTGTATAACACATGTCCACATGCTATTTTCCGAGAATCGGAGGACCGGTTCTGGGCGCGGGCCTCAGCGTGACCGCCTGGTCAGGATGTGCCCCCCCACGGCGGCCATGACGATGGTGCCGCCGGCGAGAGTCGCCCGCGATGGGATCTCATTGAACGCGAGCCAGACCCAGATGGGGGCTAGCGGCGACTCCAGGGCACTGACCAGGGCGGACTCGGTGGCGGAGATGAGTCGCGTCCCAAGCGTGAGAAGCAGCAGCCCCAGACCAAACTGGGTGGTCCCGAACAGCGCAAGATAGCCCATGTCCGCCGGACCCGCGGAGCCCGGATGAGCGGCCGGCCAAACGACGAGGGCACTGAGAAACGCTGAAAGGCACGCGGCCGGAAGCATCGGGGTTTCCCGATGCTTCCGGATGATGATCATCATCACGGCCATGCAGAGCGTCATGCCGAGGGCGAGCAGATCACCGAAGAGGTGCCCTGCCGTGACGGCACCGCCGACCATCACCACCACGCCG
>DASSXJ010000088.1 GCA_035703895.1 bacterium
TACGATCGCCCGCGTGCTACCGTCCTCCGGGTCTCACCCTGCCGTGCCTTCCCTCCTTTCCGGGCGACTCCCGACTACGGCCGATGGCCGTCGGAACGGAAAACACCAGCCGAACTTTTAGGGAGCTGCGAACTCTTTGACACGCTTGACGAAAGTATGATGGCGACAACTGGCCATGCTAATGAAGCGATTTTCTGCGTCTATGCTTGCGATGCTCGATGCTGCAACATGCTGCTCGCGTATACTCTAGTGCCTAATGCACGGTCATTTTACCCGGATGTTACTGAGAGTGTCAAGGGTTGACGATAACCTTCCTCAAAGCGGGCCAAACCCTTACCCGCGTCGGCGGGCCAGGTACGCCTCCGCCAAGACTACCGCGGCATAGTCGTCATAGGGTTCCGGGGGCACTTGAAGGGAAATGGGCAGGAGCCTGCGCCACCCCCTCGGCGGGTGATCCCGGAAGTACCTCCTCCGGGCCAGAAGGGTCGAGTTTCGCTCGGGCACCCCCTCGATGCCGAGTTCAAGTCGGTTTAGAATATCGAACGCCTGTTTGCATCCTGTCTGATTCCCGACGATGACGACCTCTACCCGGTAGGATTCCATCCACTGCCTCGAGACCTGCTCGAGGTCAGCGATGCCGACCACCCGGTGTGCCAGCACCCCCTCGGGCCCGCACACGGCCATCCCGCATTTCTCCAGGCCGGGGTCCACCGCCAAGACCTTCACTTGAACGTGATGAGGACGGGCCCGATGGTGTAGGTGTCCGCAGTGGACGCGGCGAGTACCTCGACCGGCGCCTTCCCCGTCTGCACATGCTCCAGCGTCGCCAGCAGCACCGCGGGATCGAGCCGAATGTCCGGCGGGCTGGACGCCGGCCCGAACGCCGGGGAGATGACGCCGCGTGACTTCGCGATGGCGCCCACCCCTGCGACGAGCTTCAGCAGCCCCGATTCCACCTGTTCGCGGGATCCCCGGCCGTCGATCTTCGCCGTCACGATCGCCTCCCCGGCCCGGAAGACCAGACGATTCGGAAAGGTGATGACCGAGACTTCCAGGGACGGCGCCCCGCTCACGGTGTTGCTGTTCGAGAGCATGCGCACGACCATCGGCTCACGACGCTCGAACAGATCGTTGGCGATGTCGTTGACCGTCACGCCGGAAGGCGAGAGCACAAAGATGGGAGCGTGGTCGTCCGGGGGCACAATGCCTCGTTGCCGCGCCGCCTGCGCCGCCAGGTCGAAGAACGCCTGCACCCGGTTCCGGACAACCGGCAAGGGCTCGCGGCCGTCGATGATCGTCCGCAGCACTTCCTGGTCGTGCAGGTACACGATATCTCCGCCCTGCAGCCTCCCCAGTTTTTGCTCCTGCGTGGCGATCTGCCGCCGGATCTCCTGCAGATGGAAGAGGGCCTGGCGCGCGTCGTTGTTGACGAGCAGGACGACGGCCAGCGTCACCACGGTGATCAGCATGCCGGTGATCACCGTAATCGCCTGGGCGGTGTACCGGGGCCGAAGGCCGAACACGGCCAGCCGGCGGCGGCCGATGCTGCGCCCGACCTGATTCCCGACAAAGGCCACCAGCCCGCTGACGAGGATCAGCGTCGGGATCAGCACGACGGCGGCGTTCATCGGGCCGCTTGGGCGAGGAGCACCCCACCTAGGGCGCCGACGATGCTGTTTGGAAGCCAAGCGGCGAGCGCGGGGGCAAGCACGTGCCCCTCGGAGGCGAGCTGGGATGGGATGAGAATCGCGTAGTACGCGAACAGGACGAGAATGCTCAACCCCATGCCGATGCTGGGGCCCGACCGGTGGGGGCGCAGGCTGAGGGGAAGGCCAATGAGGGCAAACACCGCACTACTGGCCGCCCCCGCGATGCGGTTGTGCAGCTCGGAGAGATACGACCGGGGATCGGCGCCCCCGCGCCGTGCGGCCGAGGCTTCGTGCGCCAGTTCGCGAAGGCTCATATCCCCCACGGACTTGGGCGGCAGCGTCAGATCCTGGGGGGTTCGGGGCACGTTGAGCGCCATCTCTTCGAAACGAGTCGTGACGACCCGGCCTCCCTCGATGACGTACACATCGCCGTCGCGGAACCCCCACGCGCCGCCCCGCTGGTACGTCGCCGCGCGCGCTTGAATGACGCGGAGCGTCTGTCCGCCCCGGAGATAGATCACGGTGACGTCCTCCAGGGTTTGGGTACGGGGATCGTAACGCCGCGCGTAGTAGAGCGCGCTCCCATCCGGGCTCGGCCCCTGGAAGAAGATATTCTCGACGGGCTGCAATTCTGGGGCTTTCGTCATGAACTCATTGAACACCGACCGGTACTGCTCGTTGGCGACGGTCACCACCCCTTCGCCGAAGACGAGGATGCCCACCGCGGCCACCACGCCGAGCAGCACGACCGGCGCAGCGATGCGGTAGAGACTCATCCCGCAGACCCGCAGCGCGGCGATCTCATGATGATCGGTCAACCGGCCGACCCCGAGCACGGTGGCGAGCAGGATGCCCATCGGCGCGCTATACGCCACCAGATACGGGACCTTGTAGAGGAAGAGTTGAAGCGCGATCCCGAACGGCATCCCCTGCGAGATCGCGAGGCGCGCCAGGAAGAACACGTGGTTCATCACGAGCAGTGCGGTGAAGAAGGCCAGCCCGAACCCGAACGAGATGCCAACCTCGGTGGTCAGCAGGCGGTCGAGCAGCGACGGCCTCATAGGCGGAACCCCTCGCCGAGGTACAGCCGGCGCGCCTCCGGGCTATTCAACAACTCTTTGGGCTTCCCGCGCAACAGAATCCGGCCTTCGTGAATGACCTCGACGCGATCCGTGATCGCCAGCGTCTCGCGAACGTTGTGGTCGGTGATGACGAGCCCCAGGCCTCGCTCGCGAAGGTAGCGCACCGTGCGCTGGAGCTCCTG
>DASSXJ010000089.1 GCA_035703895.1 bacterium
GACGGAAGTCGCCATCATCGCCCTCGGTGGGATTGTGACCGCGCGCAGCCTCCGGATCGCCGGGGACGAGATGGACGAAGCCATTATTCAGTACGCTCGCAAGGCGTACAACCTTCTAATCGGCGAACGGACGGCGGAGGACATCAAGATCGCCGTGGGCTCCGCGTTCCCGCAGCCCGAGGAGCAGACGATTGCGGTCCGCGGCCGCGATCTGGTTTCGGGGTTGCCCCGGACCGTGCGGATGACCAGCATGGAAATCCGCGAGGCGATAGCAGAGCCAATCGCTGGCATCGTAGAGGCCGTGAAGATGACCCTCGAGCGGACGCCACCGGAGCTCGCGGCCGATATCGTCGACCGCGGGATCGTCATGGCCGGGGGCGGGTCGCTGCTTCGCGGCCTCGACCGGCTGCTCGCCGAAGAGACCGGGATGCCGGTGACGCTCACCGATGATCCGCTGGGCAGCGTGGCGCTGGGGACCGGAAGGGCGCTCGAGGAGCTCGAGACCCTGAAGAAGGTGCTCATCGCGAGGAAGAAGTCCTAGAGGGTGCTGTGTTGTTCGACGCTCGGGCTAGCTCTGCGAACTTTGCGGATGTCGCACGGCGATGACCGTGAAGGACAGAAGCGCGATACGAAGGATCTTGGGCGGTGTCGCGGGCGCTTACGCCGCGTAGTTTGTTTGCCCGTCCCCTCCTGCGCGAGAATGAGGCGATCCCTCAGTGTCTTCATCGGGCGCCGAGATGGACCCAGAGCGTGCCCAACTAATTTAGGTTGTGCTCTGGGGGTGGGCCACAGGCGATGCCCCGGTGTCGTGGACGGGTGAATCTGATCGTCAAAACAGGAGATGACACGATGCCGAAACGGATCATAAGAACGGAACAGGCTCCGGTAGCCTTCGGGCCTGCTTCGCAGGCCGTCGTGGCCAACGGTTTGGTCTTCGTTGCCGGCCAGGTGGCGATCGACCCGCGGACCGAGCAGCTCGTTCTGGGAGATACCCGGGTCCAGACGAAGCGGGTGATGGAAAACATCAGGGCCGTGCTCCAGGCGGCCGGATCCTCGCTGGACAAGGTCGTCAAGACGACCGTGTTTCTGCGAAATCTGAATGACTTCGGCGCCATGAACGAGGTCTACTGGCAGTACTTCCAGGAGAATCCACCCGCCTGTTCGATGGTGCAGGTCGATAGGCTGCGCCACGGCGCGGCGGTCGAGATTGAGGTCGTTGCCCTGAGCTAAAAGTGGCGTGCTGGCAGGCATGCTGATCCGCGTGCCCGCGGTGCATCGGGCCGGTCGGCGCCGACCACCACAACGCTCGAGTTTGGGGTGGCCGTGTGCCGCGTTCGCGTGGACGGTCCCCGCTGGCTGTGACGATTTGGGTCGCGATCTCGGCTGGGAGCCCAATCCCCCCGGTGCGACTGGGAGACGCATCGGTTGTCGAGGTCACTTTCGACCGGTGATCCAGTCCGTCCGGTCGATCCACTCGGCGGATTTGGAGCGGGGTCCCTGAGGCTCGCCTTGCCTCCCGTCAATTCCAGGAGGAAAGTGGCTTGCTCTTGCCGTCCTTGGTCACCCGATCCAGTCCCTTTGGCCCCACCACACGGGTTACTGAAGGCCTAAATCAGCTTTGCCATTGAGGTTTCCAGATCGCAGCCTACCGCGGTGAAGCAGGCCACGCACGAGCCCTGGTCGGCCGAGGAACTGGCAGAGGTGTTCGACGGCGAGCTGCAAGGCGCGTTGTCCCCCGTGCCGGTCTCCACAAAGCCCATCAGGACCTTCTCGCCCTGCACTGTGATGCCTAAGGCCACGACAAGCGTGTCATCCTGAAAGGGATAGAGGTGGAGATTGACTGAAGGGTCCCGAGGCAAAACGGGCGGCGAAAGTTCCGGGGTTGACACGCACATGAACGGGAGATGCAAGTTTGTCCTCGGCTCGTGATGAAGAACCGGACGCAGGCGCTCGACGAGAGCCGATAGCGGAGAGGGTTTCAGCAGACCCGCGCGAATGAGCTACGCTGGACGCGGTAGCGCTGGAGGGATGCGCTTGAGCACGCCAGAGGAACGAATTCGGAAAAAGGGCGAAGAACTGGACGAACGGGAGAAGAAGCGGCAAGTTCAGCGAGGTATATCAATGAAACCAGAAGCTGGAGGGAAGGTTAAGTTTGGCGTTTGGGGCCTTATTTTTGGGGCAGTCATCACAATGATCACCGGCTTTGTGTGGGGCGGTTGGACAACCGGCGGCACCGGCCGACAGAGGACCGAAGAGGCGGTCTTGGCGACTCGGGCGGCGATCTGCGTCGCCCAATTTATAAAGGACCCAAACTATAAAGAGAAACTCAAAGAATTAAAGGCGCTAAGTTCCTATGAGAGAAGTGCCTTCATTGAGAAAGGCGGCTGGGACAAAATGCCCGGGGAACAAAAGCCTAGCTTTGATGTAAGCCGAGCATGCGCCGACGGGCTTGAATATCTTACGAAATAGGCTAGCTCGTCAAGATGTACTTGTGTTCGGGGCATAGTGACAAACTCGAAAGACGACGTCCTAGAAGGGCTTGAACGCAGGCAAACCCACGCCATAGTCGGCGCCGCAGCATCGTCAACGCCTTTCCTCCCTCCCGGGATCTGCTCCAGGACCCCTCAAATAGCCTCCAGGAGTGCACCAAGAGCGACACCTCAGGTGTTTCATCTTTCCCCACCGGTATCCGAAGTGCCCGGAACTCGCGACCCACCCACGTCTCGGGAGGGAGAAGGTCCTCGAACGTCCAGGATCGCTCAGGAGGTGACCTCCCCCGCTACCCTCACATACCCTGTCCGGCACCGGGAGCCAGGGTTCCAGTCGCCCTAGCCGCGCCTCCCGCCGCAGAACCAGGGCGGTAGCACGTGAGCCGGCGATCGCCGCAGGAGATCAGAAACAGGATCAATACTTTCTACCGGCGAACGAATCACAACAAGGCGTGCCGAGCGGAACCCGCGGCTCAGATGAATATCGGGTATGCTATCGAGAAGTTCCACGAGGCCATCGATGCGCTCGTCACCGGTCGCTGGCCCATCCATGAGCGGGTGCGCCCAGCATGTCACGCCATTCACGCAATCCGGCCAGCGGATCTTCCCCCCGAGCTGCGCCCTGACCACGAGTGGATCCTAAGCCAACTCACCAGTGTTTCGCCGCAAGTCACCGGCGAGGACACATTGCAGGCATCGCTACGAAATATGGACGAACACACAGCAGTCGCAGTCGCGCAACGGATTCTTCGCATCTATGATGGCCTTGTAAAGCCATTTGAAAGAGGGTAGAAGCAAGCTGGGTAGCATGGGCAGCCCCGTCGAAGAGCCGCTCCACGACGCCTGTATGGGGACTGCTCGACCCAAGCGTGATAGAACTTGCAGTAGCGTGGGTTCATTCAAACAGACCAGTTGCGGGTGAAACTTGGTTAATCGGCCGAAGGATGCTGCGGGACCCCTAAGGCCACGGGTCCCCCCGTGGACTTGGATGCTCCTCGCGCTTCTTGCATTCAACCTTGTGGGATACTTTATGCATCGTGGCCCACAGCGAGCCGTCTTGCCCTACACCGTCTTCCGTCAGCAGGTCGAGAGTGGAAACGTCGTCGCCATCAGCACGGTCGGGATGCATGTTGACGGGACGGTGAAGCACCCGATCCTCTGGCCCCCCGGGACCAAGACCAAGGAGCAGCAACCGTACACTGCGTTTGCAACGGTTCTTCCGCCATTCCCTGATCCCTCGCTTTGGCCGATGCTTCTCGCACACAATGTCACGGTCACCTCAGCCGGTTCCGGAAACCCCTGGGTGGTCGATGTGATAATCAGCGCGCTGCCGGTGCTCTTGGTTGTGGGCTTCCTCGTCTATATGGGCCGGCGGGTGCAGCAACAGCAAGGGAGCCTCTTCAGGTTTGGCAAGAGCCGCGCTCGAGTCCACACGAAAGCAGAATCCAAGGTGACCTTCAAAGACGTTGCTGGGGAAGACGAAGCGAAAAATTCGCTGCAGGATATCGTGGATTTCCTGCGCGACCCGCGGCCATTTCAAGCGCTCGGCGCTCGGATTCCGAAGGGGATCCTTCTGGTGGGTCCCCCCGGCACCGGCAAAACGCTCCTGGCCCGTGCCGTGGCCGGAGAGGCCGGCTGCGCCTTTTACAGTGCCACCGCCACGGAGTTCGTCGAGATGTTCGTCGGGGTCGGAGCGGCGCGCATGCGGGATCTCTTCCAGCAAGCCAAGACCTCACCCCCGGCGATCGTGTTCCTCGATGAGCTCGATGCGGTGGGGCGTCGGCGGGGGGCCGCGGCGGTTCCCGGCAATGAGGAGCGAGAGCAAACCCTCAATCAACTCCTCGGGGAGCTGGATGGCTTTGAACCGACGAAGGGCGTGATCGTTCTTGCTGCCACCAACCGGCCTGATGTGCTGGATCCGGCGTTGCTGCGCCCCGGCCGGTTCGACCGGCAGGTGACGGTGGGGCTGCCGGAACGCTCGGGGCGGGAATCGATCCTTCGGATCCATACCCGGCAGATTCCGCTGGCCCCGGACGTGGACCTCGACGTGATTGCGCGTGGGACCGTCGGTTTTTCAGGGGCGGACCTAGCCAATCTCGTCAACGAGGCTGCGATCGTCGCCGCGCACCGACGTGCGACCCAGGTCTGCATGGAAGACTTTGGAAACGCGCAGGACCGGATTGTCATGGGCGGGCTGACGGGGATGAGGATGGGCGAGGACGAACGGCGTGTCGTCGCCTACCATGAGACCGGTCACGCACTGGCGGCCATCCTCTCCCCGGAGGCCGATCCCATTCGTAAGGTCAGCATTGTCCCGCGCGGGCGCACGCTTGGGGCGACCCAACAGATCGCGCTTGCCGATCACCACAACTATTCACGGGCCTACCTGTTCACGCGACTCGTGGTGCTGTTGGGCGGGCGCGCGGCGGAAGAGCTGGCGTTCCACGAAGGCACGACCGGGGCCGAAGACGATCTTCGGCAGGCGACGGCGCTGGCTCGGCAGATGGTGACACGGTGGGGGATGAGTGCGGAGGTGGGCCTCCTGGCGCTAGAGCCTCCGCAAGCTCCAGTGACGCCGTTTGGAATGGCGCGCGACTACAGCGAGGCCACTGCGGACCGGATTGACCGGGAGACTGCACGACTGATCTCGGACGCCCATGCCCTTGTCGCCGAGCTGCTCCAGACCCATCGAGCGGCGCTCGAGCACATTGCGGACGCGCTCCTCCGAGAAGAGGTTCTCGAGCCACCGGCTCTGAAGGCGCTGTTTGAGAAGGTCGCGGGTACCGGGCAGGCCGTGGCAGCCGCCAGCGCACAGTCCTCATGATGTCGTGGCTGGCAGCAGATGGCTCATGCTGAGCGGTCTCATCCCATGCCGCCCCGCGACGGTGACCCTTGACTTCGGGGGGAGCAACAATCGTTGTGGGTTCGATATCGGAGATTCCCCGCGGGCGGACGAACGGGCCAGTCCCGCGGCGCGTCACTAGGGCGCCTCCACAAAACAGGGGGGCGTCACGGCCCCCCTCTGACACAACGAACGCTGGATGGCTACATATCCATGTCCTCCGGGTTGTAGCCGCCCGGGGTCGCCGCCGCCGCATTCTTCTTGCCCTTCTCCACGACGAGCGCCTCCGTAGTGAGGAGCAGGCTCGCAACGCTCGCGGCGTTCTGGAGGGCGAGCCGCGTGACCTTCGTCGCGTCGATGATCCCGGCCTTCAGCATGTCGGTGTAGCGGTTCTCGGCGACGTCGTAGCCGATGCCATGCTTTTCCGACTTAATCCGCTCCACGACGACCGCGCCCTCCATGCCGGCGTTCGCGGCCAGCCACTTCGCCGGTTCCTCGATGGCCTTGCGGACGATGTTGACGCCGCTCTTCTCGTCGGCGTCATCGGCATCCACCTTGTCCAACGCTTTCGCGATGCTGAGTAAGGCCACCCCGCCTCCGGGAACGATCCCCTCCTCGACAGCGGCCTTGCTCGTGCTCAGCGCGTCCTCGAACCGGTGCTTCTTCTCCTTGAGTTCTGTCTCGGTGGCGGCCCCGACCTTGATCTGAGCCACCCCGCCGGCGAGCTTAGCGAGGCGCTCCTGCAGCTTCTCCTTATCGTAGTCGGAGGTGGTGGTTTCGATCTCCTTCTTGATCTGGGCGATCCGTCCCTGAATATCCTTCTTGGTCCCGCGCCCCTCGATAATGGTGGTTTCTTCCTTGGCCACGCGTATCTTTGCGGCCCGGCCCAGCATCTCGACCTCAACGTTCTCCAGCTTGATGCCGATATCGTCGCTGATCACTTTGCCCCCGGTCAGGACCGCCATGTCCCCGAGCATCGCCTTGCGACGATCTCCGTAGCCGGGGGCCTTGATCGCCGCACCTGGCATGATGCCGCGCATCTTGTTCACCACCAGCGTGGCCAGGGCTTCGCCCTCGACATCCTCGGCGATGAGCACGAGCGGCTTGCCGAACCGTATCACTTTCTCCATGACCGGGACGATGTCTTTGACCGCGCTGATCTTCTTCTCGGTCAGGAGGATGTACGGATCCTCGAAGACCGCTTCCATCTTGTCGGCGTCAGTGATCATGTACGGGGAGATATACCCGCGGTCGAACTGCATACCCTCCACGACCTCGACCGTGGTCTCCACACCCTTCGACTCCTCGATGGTGATCACGCCGTCCTTGCCAACCTTGTCCATCGCCTCGGCGATGATCCGGCCGATCTCGGGGTCGTTGCCGGCGATGCCGGCGACGTGGGCGATGTGCTCCTTGCCCTCGAGGGGGACGCTGATCTTCTTGAGCTCTTCCACCAGGGCCTCGACGGCTTTGTCGATCCCATGCTTCACGATCATGGGATTGGCACCCGCGGCGACGTTCTTCAGACCTTCCTTGACGATGGCATGCGCGAGCACTGTGGCCGTGGTCGTACCGTCGCCGGCGGCGTCATTGGTCTTGCTGGCCACTTCCTTGACGAGTTGGGCCCCCATGTTCTCGTAGGGATCCTCAAGCTCGATCTCCTTGGCGACGGTGACGCCGTCCTTGGTGATGGTCGGCGAGCCCCACTTCTTCTCAAGCACGACGTTTCGGCCCTTCGGGCCGAGCGTCACGCGCACGGCGCTGGCGACCTTTTCCACGCCGCGCTCCAGGGCCTTTCGGGCATCCTCATGGTACAGCAACAGTTTGGCGGGCATGGCTATAACCTCCTTAATTCTATGAAGTTTACCACTCGCGAGCAGGGAAACTTTGGCTCAAGCCCGCGCCGAAGTACCTGCCTCACCCCATGAGCCGGCGGAGACTCGTCATCGAGACTAATCAAAATCTCCTCGCTCCCGTCTCACCGCGGGGGTCCGTTTAGCCGACCGACCCCTCCATTTCGAGCTGGATCAGCCGGTTCAGTTCGACGCTGTATGGCGCCTTCCCAGCCGCCCCCAGGGCCACTGTGGAGGTGGGGGCTGTCACTTTAAGCTGGCACTACGTGGTGCATGTGGTGACGGGCCCATTCGAACCGCCGTAGGTGTCGCACCCGTTACCCGTTGGCACCCGGTTAGGCGGCACTTGTGCGCTTGCGGTCGCCATGCTCCCGAACAGGGCCAGTGCGAGTATCGCGCTCATAACCAGATTTCGGATCATTGTTGTGCTCCTTTGGATCTCTCTTTCTGACCTTAGCATGGCATACGGCCAAGGCCTCTATCGTGCCAACACGCTGCGAAAATAAACGCTGAAGCGGTAACAGCGTCCGCGTCCTGGTGACGGTCAGCCTTACTATTTGCCCCTATTGCCGTGCTTCTTCGGCGTTTCGAATTTGGCTTTACGGATGCGCTCTATCAGGCGTCGCGAGCCTATGTCAGTCGCCTCTACCCGCCATTCTCAGCCTATGCATAAATCACCGTCTCCTCATCGAGGATGCGAGGCACCCCATCTACACTGAAGGTCGATTTGGTGCTAGTCTTCAGTGGCCACGGGGCATCGTGATGATGAGAGCGAACCGCCACACTCATTTTTCGGTTACCCGGCTTTGCGTCGGTATTGAGTCCGATTCCAAAAACAGCTAAGAGCGAAGCGAGCGTCAGGGCAGCCCCGACTCTCATGCGAACCACCGCCTTCATATGCCTTTGTCGAATGGGGAGCATCTACAGTGTAGCA
>DASSXJ010000090.1 GCA_035703895.1 bacterium
GTGCTGACGGAGGCCCGGCCGTACCTCGGCGGCGATCTCACCGGCTCGATGCTCAACATGTTCGACATGGACTTTGGTCCCAACGGGATCCACCTCGCCCGCGGCATCTTCATGGACATCTACTCGCAGCTCGGCATGACCTTCGACGTGGAACTGGCCAAGCACGTCTTCCTCCAGGAGGTCCGGAGGGAGCCCAACCTCACCCTGCGCCTGCTGACCAAGCCGGTGGAAGTCCTGGTGGACGGACATCAGGTCGTCGGCGTGGTTGTGAAGGACCTCCAGACCCACGAGCGTCAGGCGATCTGCGCCAAGCGGATCATCGACGCGACGGATGACGCCGACCTGGCCGCGATGGCTGGTGTGCCGTACACGCTGGGCCGGGAGGACTCGGGGATCGATCGAAAGATGATGGCCGCGACCTTGGTCTTCCAGGTGGACGGGATCAACTGGCCGGAAGCCGTCGCGTACGTCACGGCACCGCACGGTCCCAAAGGAGTGCGCGGCGGGATTTACCGCGGCAACATCTGGGGATTCAGCGAGATCATGCGGGAGTATCGTCCCACCGAGCCGGGCGTCGGGATCTACGACCTGAACATTGGCCGCCAAAACGACCAGTCGGCGCTGATCAACGGGCTCCTCATCTACGATGTCGACGGCACGGATCCCGCCTCGGTCGCCGCCGGGCTGCGCCGCGGGCGTGCCGAGCTGGCGCCGCTCGTCGAGTACCTCCGCACGCATGCGCAGGGGTTCAAGGACGCTGAAGTGGTGGGGTCCGCCGACTACCTCTACATTCGCGAGACCCGGCATATCCGGGGGTTGTACACGCTGACCGTGCACGACATCGTCGACTCTCGTGTCTTCTGGGATGCGATCGGGGTCGCGAGCTATCCGATCGATCTGCATCCGTACCGGCCGGGCGAACTGAACCCGTACGCGGCCCACCGGTACGTCTACACGATCCCGCTACGGTCGTTGGTGCCGGTGGGATTCAACAACCTGCTGGTCGCCAGCCGATCGATCTCGGCGACGTATGAAGCCGCCGGGTCGACGCGCGTGGTGCCGACCACCATGGAAGAAGGACAGGCGGCCGGCGTGGCCGCGGTGCTCTCGATCAGGGCCCACCTGACGTTTCCCCGGTTCACCGAGCAGCCCTTGGCCGTGCACGATTTGCAGGACATGCTGTACACGCAGGGCGCATACCTCCTCCCCGAAACGGTGGCGGCCGCGAGCGGTAACCCGCACCGCGGGGCGGGGACGGCGCCTGCCGGTCCGGTCCCGCACGCAGAGACGCCCGTCCCCAAGTAACGTTCCGCCGGGGCGTAGCCCCGGGCAGACACGCGCGGCGATCCGTGGATGGAGGAACGGTACTCCGACCCCTGGTAACACTCCACGCATGATCTGGAACGTTCCGGCCGAGACGATGCCGCGGGCGGAATTGGCCGCCCTGCAGTTGGCCCGCCTCCAGGCGGTGGTGCGGCGCGCCCACGCGCGGGTCCCCTTCTATCGACAGGCGTTCGATCGGGCAGGGGTCGGCCCGGACCAGATCCGGACGCTCGACGATCTTCGCCGCCTTCCCAACACGCGCAAGACAGATCTGCGCGATCACTATCCGTTCGGCCTGTTTGCAGTGCCGAGAGATCAGGTCGTTCGCCTCCACGCGTCCTCGGGCACGACGGGCAAACCCACGGTGGTCGGCTATACCCGCGAAGACATCGCCGTCTGGGCGGAGGTGTGCGCGCGCTGCCTGGCCGCCAGCGGCGGGCGGCCGGGCGATGTCTTCCACAACGCCTACGGGTATGGGCTCTTCACGGGAGGCCTCGGCATGCATTACGGCGGCGAACTGCTCGGGATGACGGTCGTCCCCGTCTCGGGGGGGAACACCGAGCGGCAGCTGCTGCTGATCCAGGACTTTGAGCCCCGAGTCATTGCGTGCACCCCCTCCTACCTGCTCACGCTGGCGGAGGCGGCCCTGGCCCGCGGCCTCGACCCCAAGCGATTCTCGCTCCGGTACGCCGTGCTGGGAGCGGAGCCGTGGACCGCAGAGATGCGCCAGCAGATCCAGCGGCTGCTCCCGGTCCGTGCGGTCAACATCTACGGGTTGAGCGAAGTGATCGGGCCGGGCGTCAGCAATGAATGCGTCGACGCGCAGGACGGATCGCACGTGTTTGAGGACCACTTTCTGGTCGAGGCGCTCGATCCCGAGTCCGGGGATCCGGTGCCCCCCGGGGAGGTGGGCGAGCTCACGTTCACGACCCTGACCAAAGAGGCCCTCCCCGTGATCCGGTACCGGACGGGCGATCTCGCGTCGCTGGATCCATCGCCCTGCCCCTGCGGCCGCACCCATGTCCGGATGTCCCTCGTGGTTGGCCGGACGGACGACATGCTGATCATCCGCGGCATCAACATTTTCCCCTCGCAGGTCGAGGCGGTGGTCGTGGACTTCGCCGAACTCTCTCCGCACTATCAGCTGCAGGTGACGCGGAAGGGAATGCTGGACGACCTCGAGGTGCGGATCGAGTCGGCGCCGGCGTATGCCCCGCACGATGACGCGCTCCGCGCACGCGAGGCCGAGGTGCGGGTCCTCACCGCGCGCGTCACCGAGCGCCTGCGTGGCGTCACGATGGTCGCGATCCGGGTGAAGATCGTGCCGCCGGGGACGTTGCCGCGGAGCGAGGGCGCCAAACTTCGCCGAGTGGTCGACGAACGGTCCCGCTGACTACCGGAGAACCTCGACCCGCTGCAGGAAATTGAACGTAGCGCCGGCCTGTCCTCGAATCCGTTCGCCGATCTGGAGTTTCTCGTAGTCGGTCCGCCGGATGCCGTACGACGTTCCACCGACCACCACGCGATACGCGGAGACGGTTTTCCGATCCGTCGTGTCCCCGAGCGACTGCACCGTCCCCGTGATCGTTCGCGGGGGTTCCACGAGGTCCGCCACGATCATCGCCGCGAATCCACACGCCGCCGCCGCACCGCAGAGCGTGACCAGCCACACCCAGATCTTCTGCCCGTGCTCGCCGACTCTCAGGATGACCCGAACGGCGACGAGCCACGCCGCCGCGAGGGCCACGACGACGGCGAGCACGAATGGTTCGATCTCGTGGGGCATGTGGGCCTCCGTCCCTACCAGGGTCACCACCACTGATGCCCACCGGATCACCATATCAGACACGGCGCCCGCTACGCCGGGACCTGGCCGAACACGAGCGACGCATTGATCCCGCCGAACCCAAACGAGTTGCTGAGGATGTAGTCGACCGCCATCTCCCGCCCGTGGCCGGGGATGTAGTCGAGGTCGCACTCCGGGTCGGGGTCCTCCAGGTTGATCGTCGGGGGGAGGTACGCATGCCGGAAGGCCAGCATGCAGATCGCCGCTTCGATCGCTCCGGTGGCGCCCAGCGCATGACCGTGAAGGGCCTTGGTCCCGCTAATCGGGATCCGGTACGCGTGATCCCCCATGACCTGCTTGATCGCCAGGGTCTCGGTCGTATCGTTGAGCGGGGTGCTGCTCGCGTGTGCGTTCACGTATCCTATCGCCTCAGCCGGAATCCCCGCCTCGTTGAGCGCGCACCGCATCGCGCGCGCGGCCTGCACGCCTGACGGGAGCGGGGCCACCATATGATGCGCGTCGTTCGACGTGCCGTACCCGAGGACCTCCCCGTAGATCGACGCCCCACGGCGGCGCGCGTGCTCGAGTTCCTCGCAGACGAGGAGGGCCGCCCCTTCGGCCATCACGAATCCGTCGCGGCCGCGGTCGAACGGCCGGCAGGCGCGGGCCGGGTCGGCGTTGCGGATCGACATCGCCCGGATGATCCCGAACGCCCCGAAGATGAGCGGCGTGAGGGGCGCCTCGACCCCTCCGGCGAGCATGATCTCGGCGTAGCCGTCCCGGACGGTCCGGAACGCCTCCCCGATGGCGATCGCCCCGCTCGTGCAGCTGTCCGAGTTCGCGCTGCTCGGCCCCCGGAGATCGAACTCGATCGCGATGTTGCAGGAGGCGGCCCCGCAGAAGACCGACAGCGCGAGGGTCGGCCTGACCCGCTGGATCCCCTGCGTCATGAACACCGTGTGCTGCTCCTCCGCAAACGCCGCCCCGGCGACCGCCGAGCCCACGAAGCACCCGATCGCATCCCGGTCCTCTTCTGATGGGTCGAGGCGGGCATCCTCGATCGCCATCCGCGCGCACGCGACGGCAAACTGCGAGTACCGGTCCAAGCGCCTGAGCCGCCTCGGCTCGAGGTATGCCGCGGCGTCGAAATCCCGCACCTCGCCGGCGATTTTGGACGGGAACGGTTCGGGATCGAACCGCGTGATGCGGTCGATCGCCGATGTTTCGCGGCGCAACCCATCGTACAGTCCCCGGCTGCCGTGTCCGATCGGCGTCACCGCACCGATCCCCGTGATGACCACCCGGCGTTTCACAGCTGTCCACCTCCGCTCCGCAGGGCCGCGTCTCGGACATGCCGGGCGGCGTCCTGCTCGACCAACGCTTTGATCGTCCGGAGGGTCGCCCGGGCGATCGGGTCCACAAACTTCGGCCCGATGATCCAATCGGCGACGGCCCGGCCGATCACCGGCCACCGCAGGGATAGGTCGTGGACGATCGTGACCACGACACCCTCCCCCTCGGGGGTGATACGCCACTCGACTTCCATCCCCCGCGTGACCCCGCGCACGTGCGTATAGCGAATCCGCCGTTCGGCCGGGAGCACTTCTTGCCGGGCCCACCACCACACCGGGATCCGGCCCCGGCGGGCCCGCATCTCGACGACCCGCCCCCCTGCCCGGGAGGCGATCACCCGGACGTGCCGGTAGTGGGGGAGGAGGCGTGGCCAGTCCTCGACCCGTGCCGCGTATGCGAACACGGCGTCCGCGCTCCCCTGAATCCGCACCGCCGTTTCCGTGTGCATGGATCAGATCCCGAGCAGTCCGGCGAGGAACCCGGGGCGGAACACCGAGGTCGCCGGTGCGACGTTTCCGACCGCGTCGATAAACCGCGTGCCCAGATCGGGGCGGACGGCCATCCGGCGCACCGCGCGGGCCGCGAGCGGCGGCCGGAATGTGGCTGCCTGCAGCAGGCGCGAGAGGACGAACGCGCCGCCAAACGCCCGTCTGCGGGCCCGCTCGTATCCGGCCAGGGTGCGCGAGGTGGGACCGCCGCGGTCCAGCGCGCGCACGACCGCTTCGGCCGCGAGTTCCCCGCCCCGGAGCGCCAGATATATGCCTTGCCCGGTCATCGGATCGATGAACGCCGCGGCGTCTCCGGCGAGGAGGACTCTCGGATCTGGGGCCGAGCGGCGCCAGAAGGCGAGCGGGCCGGAGGTCCGGAGCCCCCCGACCAGCCGGGCGCGCGCCACGCGGCTGGCGAGTCCGGGGAACGCGCGGAGGGCGGCCCAATAGTGCGCCTCGAGCGGTCCCCGCCATGCGCGCAACGCACGGTGTCCGAGCGCGATCGTGACATTGGCCAGGCCATCGGGGAGGTAAGCGGCGCCGCAGTAACGGTCGCCGGCCAGGTGAAGCTCCCCGAACGAATGCCGATCGGGCCCGACCGGGGTGAGCCCCTCCACGTAGCCTCCGATGGTGAACCGGCCGCGTCGAGGGGGATCTCCTGCCCCGATCATGCGGGCAATCTTCGACCGGAGTCCATCCGCGCCGATCACGACGCGGGCGAGGCACTGCTCCGATCGGCTCTGCCCGCGGGCGCGTTCGGCCGTGACCCGGATGCGCAGATCATCCCGATCGAGGCGCACCACGGAGGCGTCTTCGATGACGGAGGCTCCTGCCTTCCCCGCGTTGGCGAGAAGCAGGTGGTCAAGGGCTGTCCGTGTCACCGCATATCCCGAACCGGTGGAGAACCTCGTGGCCGCCTGCGTGCCGTCGGGGGCGACGATGCGCATCCCCGTGACGGGCACGGCGGCACCGGCGACGGCGCCACGAGCGCCGATGCGGTCGAGGACTGCGTCGCATCCGGGATTCAGATAGTCACCGCACGGCTTGGGGCGTGGGAACTTGGCCCGATCGAGCACCACCACGCGACACCCCCACCTCGCCAAAAGCGCGGCGGCCGCACTTCCGGCGGGTCCGGCTCCGACGACGACCGCGTCAACGATCAGCAAGGATCGGCTGCCAACCGGATTCGGGAGAATGCGATCCGAAAGAGGGGGAGGCGGCTCACCCGCATCCCCGGGATGCTCGCGTCTTCAGCGAACCGGCGGTACTCGGGCCATGACATGGCCCGGCGGATCGAGAGGGGGCCGTCGTGGCGGATCAGCCGGTTCCGAGATAGGCGCGTGAGGAGCCACACGCCGCCGTAGCCCCCGGGAGACCGGAGGAGGTCGACGGCGAGGAAGCCCACGCGCGACAGCCGGTGCAATCGCCTCAGGAGCGCGATCCCATGATCCCTGGCCAGATGATGGAGCGTCAGGTTGCAGAGACAGACGTCGAAGCTGGCGTCCCGGAACGGCAGCGCGGTCGCGTCCGCGAGGATTACGCGCACGGCCGGGTGGGCGGCGGCCCTCTCCCTGGCGATGCGGGTGATCGTCGAGTGATGGTCCACGCCGACGACCCGCACCGGGACCAGCCGGCGCCGTCCCCACTCGACAACGGCGGCCGGTACATCCGCCCCCCCGGTGCCCACGTCGAGGACCGCCAGCGCGTCCGATCCCCCGCCTGTCCGTGTCCGCCACACCGGGAGGATCAGGTCGAGGTATCGGCGGACGGCCGCGTGCCCGCCAAGGAACCGGTTCAGCCGCTCGAGATCGCGTAGGGCTCCTCGGAGATCGGGAACGGAGCACTCCGGATCGTCCATGAGTTCGGGCTGGGTCGCAGACGACGCGCACCTCATCACACCGAGCCTACGGGTCCGGATTCACGGCCTCGTAACGTCTCCGGCCGCCTTTGGGAGGCCCCCCGTGCGCCTTCATCAAATCTTTATATGAAATTCATATCGTAATGGCTGCGTACTCTAGTTCCGCCACGAGCGGGTTCCTTAAGCAGCGATCGACGACTGCGCGGAGGCTTAGACGATGGCTGAGGATGCAACCGTGCTGGTCGTCGACGACGACCACAAACTCATCCAGCTGGTCCGGATGTACCTCGAACGCGAAGGGTTCTCGGTGCTCGCCGCGTACGACGGGCCGCAGGCGCTCGAGGTGTTCCAGCGGCACCATCCGGGGTTCATCATTCTCGATTTGATGCTGCCACGCATCGATGGCGTCTCCCTCTGCCGGCAGATCCGCAAGGCGTCCAACGTCCCGATCCTCATGCTCACGGCGAAGGTCGAGGAGGTGGACAAGCTGGTCGGGCTCTCGGTGGGAGCCGACGACTACGTGACCAAGCCGTTCAGCCCGCGCGAGCTCGTCGCCCGTGTCCGCGCCATCCTCCGGCGCGCGGTTCCCGCGAAGCCGGCGGCCGCGAGATTGGCGCAGGGCGAGCTCACGATGGACCTCGAACGGCACGAGGTCACCCTCGACGGACTCGAGGTGCGGTTGACCCCGATCGAATACAAGTTGTTGCAGGCGCTGATGGAGTTTCCGGGTCGCGTGTTCACGCGCGATCAGCTCCTCGCGCATGTGTACGCGTTCGACGAGGCCGTCGTGGTCGATCGGACGGTCGACGTGCACATCGGGAAATTGCGCGAGAAGCTCCGGGACGACCCCGTCCGTCCCCGGTACATCCAGACCGTTCGTGGGGTTGGGTACAAATTGGTGGGCGGTGACCGTGCGGGGTAGCCTGCTCTGGCGCCTCCTCGCCGTTCAGTTGCTCGTGATCGCGATCGCGGTCGTGGTGTCCGGCATCGCCATTTCGCAACTGGCCGCGCACACCTTCATGGCGATCATGATGCGCTATCATATCGATCCCACCATGATCGAGGCCGAGTTCCACGTCGAGATCCGCCGGATCCTCCTCGTCAGCAGCCTCATCACGGCGTCGATCGCCATGCTCCTCGGATGGGCGCTGGTCACGCGGATCGTCCGGCCGCTGAAGCAGATGATGATGCTCGCCGAGCGGATCGCGCAGGGCGATTACGCCCGCCGGGTCGATGCGCGGGGCCGTGATGAGATCGGGGGCCTGGCGGAGTCGCTCAACCTGATGGCGGCGAGCCTCATGCGCATCGAAGGGCTCCGGCGTGATCTGGTCGCCAACGTCGCCCACGAACTGCGGACTCCGCTGACCACGCTCCAGGGGTACCTGGAGGCGCTCCGGGACGGAGTGGCCCCGGCGAATCATGAAACCTTCGAATTGCTCCATGAGGAAGTGTTGCGTCTGGTCCGGCTCGTCGACGACCTTCACCAGCTGAGCCAGTTCGACGCCAGGGTCTCCCAGCTCCGCAGCGCGCCCCTGGATGTTGCCGCGCTCGTCGAACGGTTGGTCACAGTGTACGGCCCGGAGTTCGCCAACCGCGGTCTCACCCTCACGGAAGCGCACGACGATAGGCTGCCTATGATCGACGCGGACGGAGACCTGGTGAGCCAAGGCCTCCGCAACCTGATCGACAACGCGCGGCGATACGCCTCTCCCGCATCCACCGTCACGGTCGCGGCGCACCGCCAGGGCGATGGGGTTCGGCTGGCCGTCACCAACACGGGCGAGGGCATCGCCACCGAGGATCTTCCGCGCATCTTCGAGCGGTTCTACCGCGGCGAGAAGTCGCGTTCCCGCGAGACGGGCGGCGCGGGGATCGGACTGTCGATCGTCCGGGAGATCGCGGGGGCGCACGGCGGAGAGACAGGCGTCACGAGCGCGGACGGGGTGACAACCGTCTGGTTTACGCTTCCGGCCCGGCAGGCCGCGCCCGTGACGGTCCTCCCCGCTCGATGGGACCGGCGGACCGACTCCGCTGTGGATCCCGCGGGGCAGACCCGCGCGTAAGCCGGCTCCGCGCGAGTCGCGCCCACCGCACCACTGATCGCGCCGCCCCCGGGGTCTGTGGCGCCCAGGACTTCGCGGAGGCTCACCACATTGCCGACGACGAGGACTGCGGGAGGCTCGAGCGCCGCGTCCTGCACCAGACGGGCGATGGTTCCGAGCGTCCCGGTCACCGTGCGCTGGTACGGCAGCGTGCCGCTCGAGACGACGGCGGCCGGTTTCGAGGGGGACACGCCGGACGCGATGAGCCGACGCGTCGTGCGCGCGAGAGCCCGGAGCCCCATCAGCACGACCACTGTCGGAATCCGCGCGACGGCATCCCAATCGATGGCTATGGGATCGTCACATTGATGCCCGGTGACCACCACAAACGCGGAACTGTATCGCCGGTGGGTGACTGGGATTCCCGCCAGGCCGGGAACGGCGATCGCCGATGTGACTCCGGGGATCACCGCGTGACGCACGCGTGCGGCCCGCAGGGCCTCTCCCTCCTCGCCTCCGCGCCCAAAGACAAACGGATCGCCGCCCTTGAGTCTGGTCACGGTCATCCCCGCCCGCGCGCGCTCGATGAGGAGCGCGTGGATGATTTCCTGCGAGATTGTGTGCCGCCCCGGCTGCTTCCCGACCGGAATCCGCTCGGCCCACTCGGGGGCCTCGTCGAGGAGCGCAGGGCCGATCAGCCGATCGTAGACGATCACGTCGGACGCCCGTACCGCCTCGAGGCCGGCGACGGTGATCAGCCGCGGATCGCCCGGCCCGGCCCCCACGAGGTAGACCATCCCCCGCTTCACTCGGTTGCCTCTACGGAGCCGCCGCTCGTCGCGGAGGGCTCATCCTCGGCGTTATGCACGAGCTCGGCAATGCGCTGTCGCGCACCCGCGAGATCGCCTCGTCGGATGAATTCGATGGCGTCCGAGTCGACGATCTGGTACCAGAGTGCCGTTCGGGTCGGAGTGTGCGGAATGCGGGCGGTGACCCCGGCGCGCAGATCGCCGAGGAGCGCAAGGAGCGTGCCGTACTCGGTACCGAGCAGGTCGCCGATGCGGTTGCGCACACGAACCGCCAGGGCGGGGCTCTTGCCCGCGGTGGACACGGCGACGGTGAGGTCCCCCTGCTGGTAAATGGCCGGGGCGATGAACGAACAGTGGGGCATGTCGTCCACCGCGTTGATGAGGATCTTTCGCCGCTCTGCCTCCTTCCACAGCTCGTCGCGCACTGCGCGATCCTCCACGCTCACGATCACTAGGAACACGCCGGCGAGATCTCCAGATTCGTGGGCTCGCCGATGAAGGCGGATGACTCCGTCGGCGGCGAGCTCGTCGAGTCGCCGTGACGGATTCGGGCAAATGACGGTCACGCAGGCCCCCGCCTCAAGGAGCCCGATCACCTTCTGTTCGGCGATCGCCCCGTGTCCGATGACGATGCACGGACGATCCTCTAGGTGGAGCGACACCGGATAGAAGCGGGTCATCCGCCTTACTCCTCCGGCCCGCGCCGCTCGACGATGTCCACGGTGACAACGGGACGCGCGTCGACGCCGGTTCTGACAAGCGCGGGGCGTCCCCCCACCGCCGCCTGTATGTCGAGGCTCTTCCCTGCGAGTGTCACCTCCACCGCGATGCCGTCGGGGAAGATGATCGTCACCTCCCGGCTCTCATCCGCACGAATCGTCTGCACGCTGATCCCCCCGTGGTCACGCGTCCGTCGGCCGCCCGGCGTTCGCGGCGGAGCCCAAGAGGACGGTCCGGAGATCCGCATCGCCGTGCCGTTCGCAGAACGCGTGGAAGCTCTCCCCCGCGGTGCGTTCCCGGAGGAAGGCGCGCGTGAAGCGGGCCAGGGTGTCGGGGACGTCGGCCGCCGGGACCCGGACGTTCATCCGGCGCGCGAACCGCTGGTGAGCGCCGACGCCGCCCCCCACGAAGATGTCGAACGCATCGACCATCTCGCCGCCGACTTTGACTTTGGCCCCCTGCAGCCCGACATCGGCGATCCAGTGTTGTCCGCAATCGTTGGGGCACCCGGTGATGTGGAGCTTGAGGTTCGCGTCGAACTCGGGGACGCGCTCCTCCAACTCCTCGACGAGCCACCGGGCGAACCCTTTGGTCTCGGCCACCGCCAGCTTGCAAAACTCCATCCCGGTGCACGCGATGGTCCCGCGCCAGAATGGGCTTCCCTCGAGCCTGAATCCCTGCGCCGTCGCATCGCGGCGCAGGCCCTCGACTTTGGATCGGGGGATGTTCAAGATCACGATGTTTTGCATGTTCGTGGTGCGGATGGCGCCGTCGCCGTAGCGGTCCGCAAGATCGGCCACGGCCCGCATCTCGGCTGCGCTGATCCGACCCCTCAGCACCGCGAACCCCGCATAGAACAGTCCGTCCTGTTTCTGGGGGTGGACGCCCACGTGGTCGCGATAGGCGCCCTCCGGCGGCGCGTCCGGCACGTCGGCATCGAGCGAAAACCCGATGCGGTGCTCGAGCTCCTCAAGGAACTGCTCGGCCGTCCACCGGTGATTGAGAAACAGGAACTTCAGACGGGCCTTTTCCCGGCTTTCGCGCAGGATGGCGCTGTCGCGGAAGATCTCGGTGATCCCCTTGATGACGGCCAGCGCCTGGGACCACCGCACGAACCCGGGGAGGCGCACCCCGAAATGGGGGTGCGTCGAGAGGCCGCCGCCTACGCGAACGCTGAATCCCACCTCCCGCTCTCCGGGACCGTTCCCCGCCCTCTCGACCGCCGTCAGCCCGACATCGTTGATCTCCGGATACGAGCACCACAGCCGGCAGCCGGTGATGCCGACCTTGTATTTGCGGGGCAGGTTGTAGAACTCGGGATTGCCCTCGAGCATCCGATTGGCCTGCAGGAGGATCGGGGAGGCGTCGCAGATCTCGTCGGCGTCCACTCCGGCGAGCGGGCACCCGACCATGTTGCGCGTATCATCGCCGCAGGCGCCCGTCGTGGTCAGGCCGGCGCGATACAAATTGAACAAGAGATCGGGAACGCCTTCGATTCCGATCCAGTGGAGCTGGACGTTCTGACGCACCGTGATGTCGCCCACTCCTCGCGCGTGGCGGTCCGCCAAGTCGGCGATCGTGCGGAGTTGGTGCGAAAGGAGGAAGCCGTTGGGGATCCGGATGCGCACCATGAAATACGGAACGGCTCCCCCCAACGCCCCTCGCCCATCGCCCTGCGTATACAACCCCCACCATCGGAATCGGAGATTCAGGTCGTCGGCGGGGATGGAGGCAAAGCCCGTCTGCGCATAGCGAATCAGATCGGGGAGCATCTCCCAGGGATTGCGTTCTCGCTTGAGCCGCTCGACCCGCTGCGTCTGGGACTCCTTAATTGGGGCATCCATAGCAACCTCCTCGACGTTGCGAGCCACCGCCCGGCGCTCCGGTCGACATCGTGTCACTGGGAAAGCGCCGCACCCTATGAGAGGGCCGGACCCGAAAGGGGAACCGCCTCCCTAGGCGGAGGTCCCGGGTTTATTGACCTATTGTGAGAGAGTTGGAAGAGCTGAGCGGAGGCTTACTCGGGCCTCCGCATCGGACAGATGCACTCGCGAGGACGAACAGAGGTCGACCACAGACCGAATAGCGAGGATACTTGCCGCTGAATTCCCAACGCGACATGCTGGGACATCGGTTGAACATATATCATGACTGCGGTTCGTTCGTCAAGTTCGATCCCCCGGATGCGCCTGGCCCGCGCGCCGCGCAGGACCCTCCGCGTGATCCCCCGAAAGTTGGCTGGGCATGATCTCGGCCGTCATCTTCGATCTTGATGGGCTCATCATCGACAGCGAGACTCCGGAGGTCCTGGCCTGGCAGGCGATCTATGCCCGGTACGGGATGACATTTCCGATCGCCTCCTGGCTCCTGAACGTCGGGCGAAACGACCGGCCGTGGGATCCGCTGAACCCGTTTCGCGTTCCCGAGAGTCCGGCGAGCCCGGAGGCCGTCGCGGCCCTGTGGCGTGAGCAGGCCGACGCGCTGATGCACGAGTACTTCAAGCCGCTGCCCGGCGTCGTGCCGCTCCTGTCGGCGCTCCGGGAGCGCGGGCTGCGCACCGCGGTCGCATCATCATCGCGGCGCGCCTGGATCGTCCGGGTGCTCGAGCGACTTGGGCTCACGGCCCAGTTCGACGCGGCGGCGGGCGGCGATGAGGTCCAACAGGCGAAGCCCCAGCCCGACGTGTACCTCCTGGCCGCGCGGCGCCTCGAGATGGCGCCGCATACCTGCGTGGCGCTCGAGGATAGCCAGAACGGCGTGCGCTCGGCGAAGGCCGCGGGGATGACGTGCATCGCGGTGCCTTCAGCGCTCACCCGGCAGATGGACTTCTCCGCAGCCGACCTGGTTGTCGCGAGTCTGGGAGAGGTCACGTTGGAGACGATCGCGGCATTCGGGAGCGCGAAGGCGTAGGTGCGCGCTGTGTCGAACCGGACGGCGATGAGGATTGCGACGCTCCTGCCGAGCGCGACCGAAATCGTCTCCGCGCTCGGGCTCGCGGGCGACATCGTCGGGGTCACGCACGAATGTGACTT
>DASSXJ010000091.1 GCA_035703895.1 bacterium
CATCGCCGGGGCCTCCACGTACGGATCGAACGCGACCGGCTGGAAGCCAAACCCCTTCGCGCGCTCCGCGACCATACGGGCAATATGGCCGAATGCCACGAGCCCCATGGTCTGTCCCCGGAAGCGCCGCATCGGCAAGAGCGCGCTCGGCCTCCACGATCCGCCGCGGACGTGCTGGTCGGCGAGGCGGACCTTGCGCGCCACAGCCAAGAGCAGCGTCATCGCCGTGTCCGCAACCTCGTCGTAGCAGAAGTCCGGAACGTGCGCGACACAGACCCCATGGCGGGTCGCCGCGGTGATATCGACGGTATCGAGGCCGATCCCCGTGCGGACCACGCCGACGAGGCCCGGGCAGGCCGCGAAGAGCGGTTCGGTGACCTGGACGTGCGCGGCGACGAGCACGTATGCGTCGCGGGCGGCGGCGATCCGTTCCGCGTCATCCCGGCACGCCACGTTGCGGATCACACCGCCGGCCGCGGCAATTTCCGACTCGTCCAGCCTGAACCGGGGTCCCGTCTCGCCCTCCGTCCACATCACGACCCGAGCGTTCGCCATTCAAACCTCCCCAGCGCCGACCTCATCGCCCCCGGCTTCGCCGGGCGACCGGCTCCCGTCCTCGTGTTCCGTTTCCGCCCCGGACGCGCCCGTCTGAACCGCGCGACCCGGCTCCGTTCCCCGCGGGCGCGATCCGGCCGGCGGGGGCAGGCGCCTTCCGCCGGAGCACCGGCCGGAGATACTGGCCGGTATATGAACCCGGCACCTGGATCACCGTCTCCGGAGTCCCTTCGGCCACGATCTCTCCGCCGAGCTCGCCCCCCTCCGGACCGAGATCGATGATCCAATCCGCGGTCTTGATCACATCAAGGTTGTGTTCGATGACGACGACCGTGTTCCCGGCGTCGACCAACCGATGCAGGACCTCCAGCAGACGCTCGACGTCGGCAAAGTGGAGCCCCACGGTGGGCTCGTCCAGGATGTAGACGGTACGCCCGGTGTCACGGCGGCTCAACTCGGTGCTGAGCTTGACCCGCTGCGCCTCGCCCCCCGAGAGCGTCGTGGCGGGCTGCCCCAGCCGGATGTAGCCCAGCCCGACGTCGGCCAGGGTGCGGAGTTTCCTGCGGATCCGCGGGATCGCCTCGAAGAACCCCAGCGCCTCGTCCACCGTCATGTCGAGCACGTCGGCGATCGTCTTTCCCTTGTAGCGGACCTCGAGCGTCTCGCGATTGTAGCGCTTCCCCTTGCACACGTCGCACGGAACGTATACGTCCGGCAGAAAGTGCATCTCGATCCGCACGATTCCGTCGCCCTCGCACGCCTCGCACCGGCCGCCGCGGACGTTAAAGGAGAACCGGCCTTGCAGGAACCCGCGGGTGCGCGCGTCGGGGGTCAGCGCAAACAACTCGCGGATCAGATCGAACGTCTTGGTATACGTCGCCGGGTTGCTGCGCGGCGTGCGCCCGATCGGCGACTGGTCGATGTTGATCACTTTATCGATGTGCTCGAGCCCGTCGATCCGGTCGTGCGAGCCCGCCCTGGCCCGCGAGCCGTGCAACCGATGGGCCAGCGCCCGGTACAAAATGTCGTCGATCAGCGTGGACTTGCCGGATCCGGAGACCCCCGTCACACACACAAACTGGCCAAGCGGAATCCGCACGTCGATCCGCTTGAGGTTGTGCTCGCGCGCGCCCCGGATCACGAGCGCGCTCCCGGTCCCGTCCCGGCGACGCGCCGGCAACGGAATCGCCCGCGTGCGGGAGAGATACTGCCCCGTCACCGATCGCGGGGCCGCCAAGATGCGCTCCAGCGGCCCCGCCGCGACGACTTCCCCCCCCTGCGCCCCGGCGCCCGGGCCAATATCCACCACCCAGTCGGCCGACCGGATCGTCTCTTCATCGTGCTCGACGACGAGGATCGTGTTCCCCAGATCGCGCAGGCCCAGCAACGTATCGATCAGGCGGCGGTTGTCCCGCTGGTGGAGCCCGATGCTGGGCTCATCGAGCACGTACAGCACGCCCATCAGGCCGGACCCGATCTGCGTCGCCAGCCGGATCCGCTGTGCCTCCCCACCGGACAGGGTATTGGCGGTTCGGTCGAGCGTGAGGTAGTCCAACCCGACGTTCACGAGGAACCCGAGCCGCGCGGTGATCTCCTTGAGCACCTGGTGGGCGATCAGCCGCTCCCGATCCGTGAGCGTGAGGTTGGTGAAGAAGTGCAGGGCCCCGCGAACGGTGAGCGCGCACGCCTCCGCGATGGACCGGTTCGCGATCGTGACGGCCAGGCTCTCGTTCTTCAGCCGCGTGCCCCGGCAGTCGGGACACGGGGCCTGGGTCATGTACCGCTCGATCTCCTCTTTCATGTACTCGGAGTCGGTCTCTTTGTACCGGCGCTCGAGGTAGGGAATCACGCCTTCGAACACGGTGTCGTACTGGCGCAATGCGCCCCAGCGGTTGTGGTACTTGATCCGGACCTCTTCGTCGGCGCCCCGCAGGAGCACCCGAACGAACTCGCGGGGCAGCTTGCGCACCGGAGTGTGCATGTCGACGCCGTAGTGATCCGCCAGCGCCTTGAGGAGCTCTTGGTAGTACTCGCTGGTCGAGTTCGCCCAAGGAAGGACCGCACCGTCCAGCAAGGACAGATTCGGATCCAACACGAGGTCGGGATCGATCTCCTGCTTGAACCCGAGCCCGGTGCAGGTCGGGCAGGCGCCGTAGGGCGCGTTGAACGAGAAGATCCGAGGCTCGATCTCGGGCAGGACTCCACCGTGGTCCGGACAGGCGAAGTTCTGGCTAAACGTCAGCTCTTCCCCGTCGACCACCGAGATGCCGACGATGCCCTGGCCCAGCTTGAGCGCGGTCTCGACCGAATCGTTCAGCCGGCCGCGAATCTCGGGCTTGACGATCAAGCGGTCGACGACGACTTCGATCAGGTGCTTCCGATTCTTGTCGAGCCCGATCGCCTCGGTCAGCTCGTAGAGCGCCCCGTCGACGCGGACCCGTGCAAAGCCCTGCCGCCGCAGATCGTCGAAGAGCTGCCTGTACTCCCCCTTCCGGCCGCGGACGATCGGGCCGAGGACGAGAATCCGCGTCCCCTCGGGGAACGCGAGGACCTGATCGACGATCTGCTCGGGGGTCTGCCGGGTGATCGGTTTTCCGCACTTCGGACAGTGGGGAATGCCGATCCGGGCGTACAGCAGGCGGAGGTAGTCGTAGATCTCGGTGACCGTTCCGACGGTCGAGCGCGGGTTCCGCGGCGCCCCCTTCTGGTCGATCGAGACGGCCGGGCTGAGCCCTTCGATGTGATCGACGTCCGGCTTCTCCATGAGCCCGAGGAACTGCCGGGCATACGCCGAGAGGGACTCGACGTACTTTCGCTGCCCTTCCGCGTAGATCGTGTCGAAGGCCAGCGAGGACTTCCCGGACCCCGAGATTCCGGTCAGGACCGCGAGGCGGTCTCGCGGGATCTCGACGGTGATGTTTTTGAGGTTATGCTCGCGCGCGCCGCGCACGATGATCCGGTCGAGCGGCATACGGAGGACTCCTGGAACGAATCGGGTAACTAGCCTTGGCGCGAGACGCCTCTCCGTGGACGGCCCCGGGCTCCGCGCATCCCTCCGGCGCCCCGGCGTCCCCCCCGCCGCCCGGCGGCGAAGAAGGGCTCGCCCAGTCCCTTGCGCAGTTCTCGAATCTGATCGCGCAAGACCGCCGCTTTTTCAAACTGCAGCTCGCCCGCGGCTTTCCGCATCTCCCGCTCCAGCGCCTCGATCGTCTTCTCGAGCTCGCCGGGGCTCAACATCAAGAGACGCGCGATGTCCCACGGCACTGAGGCGCGTTGTTGTTCGGCAAGGCCAATGAGTTCGTCCGCGGTCAGGACCGCCCCTTCTTGGGGCTCGTACGACGCGGTTTCCTCCGCGACGGCCGCGAGGTCGATGAAATCACGAATCGGCTTGACGATCGTCTGCGGGGTGATCCCGTGCGCCTCATTGTAGGCCACCTGGATCGCGCGGCGGCGGTTCGTCTCGTCGATCGCCCGACGGATGGACTCGGTGACCTCATCGGCGTAGAGCACGACCCGCCCGCCGATGTTGCGCGCGGCACGACCCATCGTCTGGATCAGGCTCGTCTCCGAGCGCAGATAGCCTTCCTTGTCGGCGTCCAAGATCGCGACCAGCGACACCTCGGGCAGGTCGAGCCCTTCCCGCAGGAGGTTGATTCCCACCAGGACGTCGTACGTCCCGAGCCGCAGGTCCTTGAGGATTTGCACCCGCTGCAGCGTCTCCACCTCCGAGTGGAGGTAGTGCACCCGCATCCCCAGCTCCTGGAGGTAGTCGGTCAAATCCTCGGCCATCCGCTTGGTCAACGTGGTGACCAGGGTCCGCTCGCTTTTGGCCACCTGCGCCTTGATCTCCCCGATCAGATCGTCGACCTGCCCGCGGGCCGGACGAACCTCCACCTGTGGGTCCACCAGCCCGGTCGGGCGGACGATCTGCTCTACGACCTGCTTGCTCACGCTCAGCTCGTATGGTGCCGGGGTCGCGGAGACGAACACGACCTGGGGCACCAGGCTGTCGAACTCATCAAACGTCAGCGGGCGGTTGTCGAATGCCGACGGGAGGCGGAACCCGAAGTCTACCAGGTTCCGCTTGCGCGCGCGGTCACCTTCGTGCATCCCGCGCACTTGGGGAACCGTGACGTGCGACTCGTCGATCATGACGAGATAGTCCTTGGGGAAATAATCGAGGAGACATCCCGGCCGTTCCCCGGCCGCGCGGCCCGCGAGATGCCGGGAGTAGTTCTCGATCCCTGGACAGTACCCGACCTCGCGCAGCATCTCGAGGTCGTACTTCGTCCGGAACTCGATCCGCTGCGCCTCCAGGAGCTTGCCCTGGTCCTTGAACCACTGTACGCGTTCGCGGAGTTCCTGCTCGATGCGCTCGAGCGCCGCGGCCATCTTCTCGTCAGTGGTCACCCAGTGCTTCGCCGGCCAGATCGCCACGGCCGCCTTCGTCCCCAGGACCTCACCGGTGAGGGGGTCCATCTCGAGGATCCGGTCCACCTGATCGCCAAACAGCTCGATCCGGACCGCCCGGTCCTCATATGACGGGAAGACTTCGATGACATCGCCGCGGACCCGGAACCGGCCTCGGGCGAAGTCGATGTCGTTCCGCTCATATTGCACGTCCACCAGCCGGCGCAAAATCTCGTCGCGAGATTTGGCTTCCCCAATCCGGAGGAACAGCATCACGTCCTGGTAGTCCTCGGGCGAACCCAAGCCGTAGATACAGGAGACCGATGCGACGATGATGACGTCCCGCCGCTCCATCAAGGCCTTCGTCGAGGCGTGGCGCAGACGGTCGATCTCGTCGTTGATCGAGGCGTCCTTGGCGATGTAGAGGTCGGTTTGCGGGACGTACGCCTCGGGTTGGTAATAGTCGTAGTACGAGACGAAGTACCGGACGGCGTTGTCGGGGAAATACTGCCGGAACTCGCCGTACAGCTGCGCGGCGAGCGTCTTGTTGTGCGCCAGGACCAGCGTCGGGCGCTCGATCTGCTCGATCACTTTGGCTACGGAAAACGTCTTGCCCGATCCCGTGACTCCGAGCAGTGTCTGATACCGGTCGCCGCGGCGGATCCCCTCGGTGAGTTGCGCGATCGCTTTGGCCTGATCGCCTGCCGGGAGTTGATCGGTGACCATCCTAAACGAGGCCATAACGGTTCATTATAGCACGCGCGCTCCGAGCGGGACCACGGGTCCCACCCCTCTTGACATTAGCTCTGGACGATTATCTCGAACAGGGTCATATCATAGACTCATGGTTGAGGGCCTTACTAACCCGACCGCATCTTCCTTGGGTCAACCAAAAAGCTAGTGTGCCCTTCCTCGGCGGCCGCCGTCCAAGCACTGTTCCTTAACCGGACCCGATTTCCGTTCTGGACATTCCCGATTGGCCTTCGGCAAACACATGGCCGAGCATCCTCTGCGTGGGAATGACTGAGGGAAGAACTGGGTTGTTAAGGAGTGTGAGGCTGGCCCCGAAAGCCAGCGAGGTGGATACGATGCGAAATGTATTGTTAGGGGTTGGGTTTGCAGTAGTTATAGTCTCTCTGACTCCGTTCGTTGCCCAAGCACAGAGCATTACGTGCGCTCCTGGAACCATGGTCCTTCAGCGAGCGGTCGGGTCGCCAAATGCTCCGATGATGGTGCCTGCGCAGGTTCATGCGACCATTTGCTCGCAA
>DASSXJ010000092.1 GCA_035703895.1 bacterium
CCGATCTCGCGATACGATGTGTGTTCCCGGTGCAGGAGCGTGTCGATCATCGAGTTCTCGAAATGCGTCCGACGCCACCACGTCACGAAAGAATTGGGATCTCCATGCCATCCTTTGGATGCTAAGAACGGGGTCGCGGCCTCGGTCAATCCGGTCTGCATATCGACCACGGTGCCGTACTGGTCGAACATGCAGACCTTGATGGAAGCCTTCAGATCTTCTGTCTGCGCCATTGGTGTTTCACCCCTCGTCAACGATCTAGGCGGGGCAGGGGGAAAGACACTGCTAACCGTACCATATGTCTATTGGGTCAGGTCATAGCGATACTCACCGATGTCATCGGCCCGGTGCTGTTAATCGCCGCCGTCGGTTACACGCTCGGTCGCACCCACGTGGTGCAGGCGCACTTCCTCACGGCGCTTTCTGTGCAGGTCCTCATCCCAGCGCTTGTTTTCTACGCGCTCACCACCTCAACGTTACCTCGGACGGCGTTTGCCCAGATCAGCGGCTTCATCGTCCTTCAGTTCTTCGTTCTCGCTCTCGTGGTATGGCTTGCCGCCCGTCTCGGTAGATGGGGTCGTGTGCGCACCGCCGGAGTGCTGTTTGCCACCCAGATGTCTAACGCGGGCAATGCTGGCCTTCCCTTGGCCTTCTTCGCCTGGGGGCAGCCAGGCCTCAATGCGGCGGTCGGGTTTTTCGCGATCTATGCCGTACTCGTGGCCTTGCTGTCCGTCTACATCGGCGCACGCGCCGGCACCAGTTCGGCCAATCCTGCCCGGGCGTTGCTGCGACAACCGGTGACGTATGCCATTATTGTGGGGCTGCTCTTGAATCTCCTTGGGGTCACCCTGCCAAGCCCGATCGCGAAGGCGGCCCAGATTCTTGCGAACGGCTCGATCTCGATGTTTTTGCTCCTCATAGGATTACAACTCGCAGAGGTGCAGCTCGGGGTAGAGTTTCGTGAGATCGCCTTCGCTACGGTTGTCCGACTTTTGGTTGCTCCGATTCTGGCATGGGTCAGTGCGCCGGTCCTTGGGCTCGAGGGAGTCGTCCGGCAGACGAGCATCCTGCTGGCCAGCCTGCCAACGGCCGTCAGTGCGGCGGTCTGGGCAACGGAGTTTGGAACCGACCCCGCGCTGGTCAGCAGCGTTGTCGTCGTCACGACGCTCTTGAGTGTCATCACCATCACAGGCTTGCTCGTCTTGCTGCGGTGACGTCTGGAAGCACGCGATAACCGCCCCGCGGGCCTCTCTCGTCTCCTCCCCTGCCGCGGCGTATGCCGGTCCACGTACTGCGAAAAAGGGGCCGACTTCAAGGAACGCTAATTGGAGTTGAGGAGGTGGACCAATGCGACTGCTGACCTTTTCGGCCCGAGGGCAGACGAGGCTGGGCGCCGAAGCGGGGGCGTGGGTGATCGACCTCAACCGGGCCGGCCATGAGTACTTCGGCGCGCAGGGAGGGCCCCGGGCGGCGGGCCAGGCAGATACGTGGCTCCCGCCCTCGATGAAGGAGTTCTTGGCGGGCGGAAACGACGCCATGGCCGCCGCCGGAGAAGCGGCCCGGCACATTCACACCCTTCTCAACGATCCCCCAGAGGCCGCGCGCATCCAGCGGGATGGAATCGCCTGGCGATCGGACGACGTCCGGCGGCTCCCGCCCGTCCCGGATCCGCCGAAGATCCTCTGTGTCGGTCGCAACTACGCGGAGCACGCGAGAGAAGGCGGGGCTGAACCGCCGGAGCTCCCCATCATCTTCGGACGGTTTCCGCACAGCCTGCTGGGACCGGGGGAGGCGTTCGTGCTCCCCACGGTGAGCCCGCAGGTCGACTTCGAAGGCGAGCTCGTCGCGGTGATCGGCCGGCGAGGCCGCGGGATTCCGGAGGCACACGCGCTCGACTACGTCGCCGGGTACACCATCTTCAACGACATCTCGATCCGGGACTTCCAGCGGCGCACCTCGCAGTGGATGGTCGGCAAAAACTTTGATCGCAGCGGCCCCCTCGGACCGGCGCTCGTCACCCGGGACGAGATCCCCGACCCGCAGAACCTGACGCTGACTGTGGACGTGAGCGGCGAGCGGATGCAGGAGGCGCACACCGGAATCATGATCTTCGGCGTCGCGCACCTCATCGCGTACGTCTCGCAGGCGCTGACCCTGGAACCCGGCGACCTCATCGCCACCGGGACACCGAGCGGGGTTGGGTTTGCCCGGAAACCCCCGCGGTGGCTGCGCGCGGGGGATATCGTGCGGGTCTCGATCAGTCAGCTCGGCGTGCTCGAAACGCCGATCGTGTCCGCCTGAGGACCGGCTGATGTTCCACTAACGCCGGGCCGGGTGAGAAGGAGAGAACGACCGTGATCAAGCGAATCGGAGTGTTGACGGGCGGCGGGGACGTCCCCGGGCTCAACGCCGCCATCCGGGCGGTCGTGAGACGGGCCGAGACGAAGCAGTTCGAGGTGGTCGGCATACGCGATGGCTGGCGGGGGCTCATCGACGACGACACCCTCATGCTCTCTCGGGACGCCGTGTCGGGGATCCTGCCGAAGGGCGGCACGATACTGGGCACGTCCCGGACCAATCCGATGAAGGCGAAAGACGGGATGGCGCGGATCAAGGCCACACTCGCCCGCCACCGGATCGATGCCCTGGTGGCGATCGGGGGCGATGACACCCTCGGGGCAGCGGCCCGCCTGAGCCAGGACGGCATTCCTGTGGTGGGGGTGCCGAAGACCATGGACAACGACGTCCGGGGCACGGACGTCACCATCGGATTCGACACCGCCGTCAACACGGTCATGGAGGCGCTGGACCGGCTCCACACCACGGCCGATGCCCACCATCGGATCATGGTCGTCGAGGTAATGGGGCGCGATGCCGGATGGGTGGCCACGGTCGCAGGACTGGCGGGCGGTGCAGACGTCGTGCTCGTCCCTGAGGTCCCGTTCGACCTCGACGAGGTGTGCGCCACGCTGCGGAAGCGCCGCGCCACCGGCCGGCACTTCAGCATCGTCGTGGCGGCCGAAGGCGTCACGCTCAGAGACGCCAAGGGCCAGGTGGTGCAGAACACGGAGGTCGATGCGTTCGGGCACGCCCGCCTCGGCGGGATCGGGACGCTCCTCGCCGGCGAGATCGAGCGGAGGATGGAGCTCGAGACGCGCGCGACGTCGCTCGGGCATGTGCAGCGCGGCGGTGCCCCGACCGCGTTTGACCGCGTACTCTCGACGCGATTCGGGATCGCCGCGGTCGATGAACTCGCCAATGGGAGGTCCGGTGTGATGGTCGCGTTGCGGGGGACGTCGATCGTGACGGTTCCGCTGGCTGAGGTCGCAGCGGGTTCCCGCCGCCTCGACCTGGACCTATACGAAGCGACCCGGCTGTTCTTCTAAACGCGCGCGGCTACCGGCTCGCCTCCACGATCGCGCGGCCGATCTCCTGGATCGCCACCCGGCCTTCGGCGTTGACCGCGAGGTCATTCGTGAATACCGCGGCGATCACGGGCCCGGTGGGCAAGAAGAGGATCCCGGCGTCGTTGAACACACCGGGCAGTGTGCCGGTCTTATGGGCCACGGCAACGTCCGGAGCCAGCCAGGCGGGGAGCCGATCGCGCTCTGTCTGCGCCCGAAGCATGTCGAGCAGCAGCGATGTCGTGGCCGGGGTCGCCAGTTCCCCCGCGAGGAGTCGGCGGAGTTGTTCGGCCGTGTCGTGTGGGGTCGAGAAGTTATCGCGGCCGCGCGCGCGGGCCTCGAGATCCATCATCCTCCGGGCGAGCACGGTATTCTCCCAACCGGCATGCAACAGGTACGCGTTGATGCGATCAATGCCCACGAGGTCGATGATGGCGTTGGTCGCCCGGTTGTCGCTGACGATAATCATCAGCGTGGCGAGATCCCGCAGGGTGTACGGCAACGGCGTGAGATGCTGGATGACCCCGCTGCCGCCCGCGGTGTTCTCCAAGGCGGTGGGCATGGCCTGATCCCACCGGGACCGACCGGCGTCGACGTCCGCCGCCAGGGCCAGGAGCACCGCCACCTTGATCACGCTCGCGGTCGCGAAGCGGTCGTCGGCGTTCCGGGCGGCCCAGCGCTCGCCGGCCCCGTCGCAGATCATGCAGCCGAGCCGCCCCCGGAGCGCTGACGCCACCCGCTCGACGTGGTTCTGGAGATCCGGCTTCATCCCGCGCCGATCCTCGAATCTCCCGCGCGGCGCTCCTCGAGCGTCGATCGAGGAGATCGCGGCACGCTTCCGAAGTATATAGGACACTCGCTCATCGGAGGCATGCGATGCGTAGGCTCCGTCATCTGCTGTTGACGCTGGCTCCGGCGCTCCTGTTGATCGTCAGCATCCTGCCGCCGACGACGCGGGCGCAGAGTCCGGCACGGGGAGGGACCCTCACCGTCGGAGTCCAGGCCGACTTGAAAACCCTCGATCCGCACCAGTCGGCGCTGACGCTCACCTATGTGGATCTCAGTCCGATCTTCCAGACCCTCGTGGACCTCGGCCCGAACCTCGACCTTCGCCCGCTGCTTGCCACGTCGTGGAAGGTCGGGCCGGACAACCTCACCTGGACGTTCAATCTCCGTCACGGTGTCCTCTTCCACAACGGCCGCGAACTGACCTCGCGCGACGTCAAATTCAGCCTTGAACGCATCCTCGACCCAAAGACCGGCGCGCGCGGCCGCGGCGATCTGAGCGCCGTCGACTCGATCGCTACGCCGGATCCGTACACCGTCCAGTTCAAGCTGAAGTCGCCGTTCGGCGTGTTTCCCACCAAACTCGCCACGACGTACCAGGCCATCCTCCCCGTCGAAGCGGTCAACCGCGCCACGAACGAGATGATCAAGCCGATCGGGACCGGGCCGTTCGCGTTTGTCGAGTGGAAGACCAACGACCACCTCACGATGCGCCGGTTCGATCGCTACTGGGAGAAGGGGAAGCCGTACCTCGACGAGGTCGTGATCAAACCGATCCCCGACGAGACCGTCCGGCTGACCGCCCTGCAGACGGGCGACGTCAACCTCATCATGGGCGTCCCGCAGGCGCGGATCCAAGACCTCTTCGCCCACCCCTCGAACGACTACGTGATCCGGCTTGTGCGCGGCGGAGCGGGGCAGGGTGTGGTGATCCTCAACACCCGCCACAAACCCTTCGATAACCTCAAAATCCGTCAGGCGGTGGCCTACGCCCTCAACAAGCAGGAATTGACCGAAGCCGCGTATCGGGGATGGGGACGTCCGGTCAACCAGAACTTCGCCCCGTCGTCCCCCTGGTACCTCAAGGTCAAGGACCGGGCCACGGATCTGGCAAAGTCCAAGCAGCTGCTCAGCGAGGCCGGCATGCCCAACGGCTTCAAGACGAGCGCCACCGTCGGGAATGGCTACGACCTCCCGGCCGTGGCGCAGGTGTATCAGGCGCAGCTGCGACGGGTGGGTATCGATGTCGCGCTGCAGGTGTTCGACATCCCCACGTGGGCGAAGCGGGTTGACAGCGGCGACTTCGACATGGAGAACACGGGATTCTTTGCGAAGGTGGATCCCGACGATGGCTACTACCGATATCTCCACTCCAACGGCGGCGTCTGGCAGCTGAGCGGGTTCCTGGCCAACCCCACGCTCGACCGCCTGCTCGATGACGGGCGCGCCGAGTCCGACACCGAAAAGCGCAAGGCGATCTACGCCAAAGTGGTGGAGATCGTCCAGGAGGAGTCCTCGATGCTCATCTACGGCAGCGGCGACACCGCCGTCGGCTGGAGGACCACCGTGCGCGGCTTCGCTCCGCAGATCATCGGCGCGCTCTCGTACCCCGGCGGAGGCGTCCAAGAGACCTGGATCTCGAAGTAGCCTGGTGGTGGGGCGCCCGCGAGCGGCGCCCCCCTCCCCCCGCTGGATGATCCGCTACCTGCAGGCGCGGGTGCTGGCCTTGCTGCTCATCCTCGTCCTCATGTCGGTCGTTGTCTTCTCGTTTCTGCACCTCACACCAGGCGATCCGGTCGAAGCCATGCTTGGCTCGGAGGTCGATCAGGCGACGAAGGATGGTCTCCGGCACGCGCTCGGGCTCGATCGCCCGTTGCCGGTGCAGTACGGCGTGTGGATGAGCCGGGCGTTGCGCGGCGACCTTGGGGCGTCCATCCAAATGCACCAGCGCGTCTCGTCTCTCCTAGCCGAGAAGCTGCCCGTCACGATCGAACTGACGGCGGCTGCGAGCGTGGTCGGTCTGCTCATTGCCCTGCCGACCGGGGTGCTTGCCGCCGTGCGCCGGAACTCGGCCGTTGATCTTGGGGCGATGGGGATCGCTCTGGCCGGCGTCTCTGTTCCGTCGTTCTGGCTGGGGGTGATGCTTATCTTGCTCTTCGCCCTGCACTGGCGGATCTTCCCGTCCATCGGCTATGTGCCGGTCTCCCGGGATCCGATCGGCGCCTTGAGGCACCTGGTGCTCCCCGCGGTCACGCTGGGGCTGGGACTCGCAGGGGCCTTGACGCGCATGGTCCGGTCGGGCGTGCTGGAGGAACTCGGTCATGAGTACGTCCGCACGGCCAAGGCCAAGGGCCTGCGTTTCCCCACGGTCATCAACCGCCACGT
>DASSXJ010000093.1 GCA_035703895.1 bacterium
GCCGGGATGCCCCTGGCCATCCAGATCGCGGCGGCCCGCAGTCGCGTCTTGTCGCCGGCAGCGATGCTGGCACGATTGCAAGGGCCGGCCTTACTCTCCACGGAAGAGACGCGCGACGCGCCGGCCCGGCATCACACCCTTCGGGACGCGATCGAATGGAGCTACGCTCTGTTGGCCGGCAGCGAGCAAATCCTGTTTCGGCAGTTAGCGGTGTTTGCGGGGGGATGGACGCTTGACGCGGCAGAGGCCATCGTCCAGAATCGGGACTCAGGTTCCCCCCTCTGGCACATGCTGGGGGCGCTCGTGGAGAAGAGCCTGGTACAGACCGAAGGCGTCCACGGCGCCGATCGACGGTACCGGATGCTGGAGACGATCCGCGAGTACGCGCTGGAACGGTTGGGGGCGAGCGGGGAGCTCGATACCGCACGACAGCGCCACGCCGCCTACTACCTCGCCCTGGCGGAGCGCGCGGAACCGGAGGTGTGGGGTCCGGAGGAACGGGCATGGCTGCGGCGGGTGGAGCAGGAGCATGAGAACTTCCGCGCCGCGCTGCGGTGGGCCACGGACCGGGGAGATGGCGAAACGGCTATGCGCCTCGCGGGGGCGCTCGCCTACTTCTGGTGGGTACTCGGCAACCTGCGGGAAGGGCGCCGGTGGTTGCAGCAGGCGCTTGCGCTGGGCCCGGATATCCCTTCGCGATTCCGCGCGAGGGCGCTCGAGGGCGCCGCTACCCTCGCGGCATCGCTGGGCGACCAACCGGCGGCCCGCAGGCTTTTGCAGCACGCGTTCGAGCTTGCGGAGGGCATCGGCGATTCGGCTGCGACGACCCGCGCCCTTTCCCGCCTCAGCTCGGTGGTGTTGCTCGAGGACGACCCCCGAGAAGCCCGGGCGCTGTTGGAGCGGAGCCTCGCCCTGTGGCGAGAGGAACACGATCTACGACGCCAAGCGCACACGTTGTTCCAGCTGGCGTGGGCGCGCATGCTCCTTGACGATCTCGAGGGGGCTGAGGCCGCCCTCACCGAGAGCCTCGACCTCTCCCGCACACTGGGAAACAGACGCCTGGCAGCGGGCGTGATGAGTGACCTCGCCCGCGTCAAGCTCAAGCGAGGAGATGATGCGGGAGCCGCCGTGCTGGCGGCCTCGGCGCTGACGCCCGCACGCGAGCAAGCGCCCTTGCGCACGTGGTGGTATAGCGTAGCAACCGCGGCATTGATCAGCGCCCACCTCGGCAACCTCAACCATGCCGTGCGGCTGCTGGGCGCGGGGGAGGCGTGGAGTGAGTCGACGGGCGACGCCCTTATGTTTGGGCCCCGCGTTCGAGAGGAACAAGAGAAGATCATGGCCCAGGCACGCGATCTGATGGGAGAATCGGCGTATCGCACGGCGGTGACGGAAGGGCGCACGCTGTCGGCGGATGAGGTGGTCGGCATTGCACGGGCCGGTCTTGAGCCGTTCACAAGCGTCGATCCGGAGCGCGTCTCCACGACCGGCGGGGCCCGGCTCCGCGCGCTCTTCAGCGACCGCGAGCAGGCCATCCTGCGCCTCGTCGCTGAGGGGTTGTTGAACAAAGAGATCGCGGCCTCGCTCGGTATCGGAGAACGCACCGTGAAGTCGCACCTCACGTCGGCCATGAGGAAGCTGGGGGTGGACAATCGCGCGCACGCGGCGGTCGCGGCGGTGCAACGCGGCCTGCTCTAGTCCCGTTTTATTCAGCTCTCGAGCAACGCTCCAGGGACGTCGACGTGTAGGGCTTCGAGGAGATACGCGATGCCGTCGGCGTTGTCGCCCGCGAGCTGCATGACCGGGTGCAGATCGAGCTTGAAGAAGATGAGGAACCCGTCTAACCCTGATCTCCCGGCGCTCGGGCTAGTGCTCCGGGCCGGGCATCTGTGGCCATGCGCGGTGATGTCTGACCGTTCCCCTGTGCACTCATTGTGCTTCGAGTACAAACTTCTTGTGGGCCTCGCCGCTTTCCAGTAGCCGATGGGCCTCGGCGGCGTCGGCCATGGGGAGCCGGCGCTGGCGACGGAGCCGGAGGTCACCGGAGGCAAGGAGCGGCATGGTCTGATCGACGGCTTCGGGTGCGCGGTCAGGTGTTGGCGCCGAGAACGCAACGCCCAGATCGGCCGCGTGCTCATCGGCAAGAGTCATCACCCTTGCGGGACCTCCAGCCAAGGCGATGGCATCTTCGAGCTCGCCCTTGCCGGCCGCGTCGAGTACCGCGTCCACTGACGGGCTGTGCTCGTGTACCCGATCGACCAGGCCAGCGCCGTAGAGGACCGGGACGCCGCCAAGGTCGCGCACAAGATCGTGATCCCGCGCCGATGCGGCGCCGATGACCGTCACGCCCCGGGAGACGGCGAGCTGAGTGGCGATCATCCCGACCGAGCCGGCCGCACCGAGAATGAGCAGGATCTCGCCCCGTGAGACCCCGAGCTGCTTCAAGATGCGCACCGCGGCTTCCGCCGACGCGGGCAGGGCGGCAGCATCGCTCCAACTGACGTTGGGCGGCTTCGGGGTCCACGAGGACGCGAGGGCATACTCGCCATAGCCCCCTAGACCGAGCAGGAGACTGGCGACTTCGTCCCCCTCCTGGACTCCCGAGACGGACGGCCCAAGCGCCGCGACCACCCCAGCCGCCTCGAACCCGAGAACTGCGTCGGGTGGAAGCGGGAACACGGCCCGGAGGTCGCCACGCCGGATCTGCAGATCGGTGGGCATAATCCCCGCGGCCTTGACTCGGATGCGCACCTGGCCAGGGCCCGGCTCGGGCATCGGTACGTCTCTCCAGACGAGGACATTTGGGGGTCCGTACTGGGTGAGGACGACAGCTTTGGGCATGGACGTTCCCTCCACAGAGGCGCATGTTTGGGCGGTGAGTTCGACAGGACCGAATCGATCTAGCAACGCTTTCAGGATTTGTGAGGGCCCCGCACTCTACAGCCTATGACTAGATAAAATTGGTGATGCCCGTTCAGATCTCCGGGTTATCCTTTTGCCGCGCCCAGGACATTCCCCAGGACATCGAGGATCTGGGTTTCCACATACTGACGCGTGACCTGTTCTATCGGCAGCGTATCGGTGATCTCGGCGCACCCTTGGCCGTTTGGCATCAACGTGCTCTGGGCAATATGCACCTTGGCGGTTGAGGCGTCTCTCCAAAAAGAGACGTAGGGGCAACACGAAGTCGTGTATGCCGACCGCCGCAGCAACGGCGGGTAGAGATGCATGATGATCTGCTGCCCGGGGGCGATGAGGATCTCGTACTCCTGGCCTCTCCGCTCCAGCTCCGCTCCGATCTCCTCCATGGCGGGACGAATGATGTGGCGCGCAAGCCGGTCGAACGCTTCAACGATGGCCTCTTGCCGGGCTTCGTCCGGCGGGGAGACCGGCTCCCTCGGCGCCTGCGCCTCGTATTTCGTCAGCAGATCGTTCAGGCGGAATCTCGGGTCATCCAGGTTCAGCATGGCACACCTCTCAATCGTCCTCGCACCCGAATCAAGCTGGCGGGGGGCTGGACGCCACGCGCCAGCCCCCCGCTGCTTCATTGTCCCCTCGGGTCTTCCGAACTGAACTACCAGGGTCTCGTGTCGCCTGTCCCGGTGGGATCCCACAGTGTGGACTTTGTGATCCGCTCGTCGACACCGAGCGCGCGGAGCCGGGCGGCATCCCCGCTCTTGATGGCCGCCTTCTCGTCGGCGGTCAAATCGTAGCCGGCCAGCGCCGCCTCAGGGTTCTCCTTCATCTGCCGGCGGAACGCTTCGTCTCCCACCGCCTTCTGCACAAAGGACTCAAGCCCAGCCTTAGACATTTCCGTCACCCCCAGATCGATTTGGCAATACTGTCGAACGTGGTGCGCACGCGGAATGACCGCGCAATGCGGGACTCCGGTCCTCACCTCCTTTCTCATCCTCCGCCGCCCGTGTCCCGTTAGCCCAGCTCGGGCAGGTCGACCGGGTCAGGGCGGGGCTTACACACGCCGCAGTGCAGCGCATCCTCCACAACCAGTGCCCGGACGCCCTTCGTGCCGGGCGACGTAAAGAGCGAGAGGACGTAGGGATGAAAGCGGGCATGTTCCTCGCAGATGCCACGGCCGCAAAACCGGCAGACACCCAGCGCCGTCCGCTTGCAGATCCAGCAGTCCATGCTCAGGCGGCTCCAGCTCGACCGGCCGAGGCCGGCTCCGCTTCTAGGACGCAGGCCGCCCCGTGGTGTAGGGTCGTGGCGACCAGGGCATCGAAATCCGGGCGGCTGAGCGTGTACAGAACGAGCGGCGTGAGAGCACGCACAGTGGCCTGCCGCGGGAGGCCGTGGAAGAGCGCAAGCTCCCCCAAGCACGCACCGTGGCCAACGATCCCGGTGCGGTGCACCCCCACGACCACCTCCGCCTGGCCGGATTCCACGATGTAGAAGGTTTCGCCGGTGTCGCGCTCCTCGAACACCACCGCCCCGGGCGCAAACTGTTCCCTGTGAAATCGCGCGGCCAGCGCGTCGAGTTCGCGTGAGGACAGGCCGGCCAGGGCTGGGAACCGCCGGAGCGCGTCCAAGGTGAGGATCTGGTCATCGAGGTGGGCAGCTACATGAGGGGCCAGGAAATGGTCGAAGTCGCTCCGCCCCAGCCAGAAGACGCGTAGCAGGGATCCCGCTCGAACCGTGCCGAGGTAGTTCACCCTCTGGAGCAAGGAGGTCTCCCCGAAATAGTCCCCCCGCGTCAGTTGCGCGCGGGGCCGAGGTTCGTCGCCGAGCCACGCCTCCGCAACCCCTCGCTCGATGATGTAGAAGCGATCCGATGCCGCGCCGTGTTGAAAAACCGTCTCCCCGGCATGAAAGGCATGCGGCCTCATCCGCATCGCGACCTGCGTGAGCTCATCGGGCGAGAGCGGGGAGAGGAAGTGGACGCCCCGCAACAGCTCCTCTCGCTGCCGCAGTGCGTGGCCATGGGGCAGATGCCACTGCTCCCGCGTCCAGCGGGCCGCCGCCTTCGTCGCCGAGGCGGCGCGGCTCCCCAGGCCCATCACGAGCGGCAGGGTGAGGACAAGCAGCAGCACGACAAGCAGGGCTTTCGATCCCAGATCGCCCCCCCACAGCGCCTGCGTCGCCGTCTTCAACCAGTACTCCCACGACACGAGCGCAGAGGCGACGACGAGGATCGAAAACACCAGGGAGAGCCCGCCAAACCAGGCCAGCAACCGTTCCTGTCCCAAGAGTCGTTCGTGCCGGCGGAGGCGGCCCCAGAGATCCCGACGGAAAAACGCCAGGGCGCGGGCGCGCAACATCGGAATCTCCAACCAGTCGACCAGCATGAAGTAACCGTCGAGCTCCAAGAGGGGGATCACGTTGTAGAGTAAGACGAGGATCCACACAAAGGAGAGCCGGTGCAGGATCGGCGCCAGCGGCGATCCGGGGATGGCCTGCACGACCATCGCGCCGAACCCGGCCAGGATCACGCCCGAGTAGGGGCCGGCCCAAGAGGTGGCGATGCGAGCGGCGGCGGGCTTCGTCCACACATCCGTCGTGTCGACGAAATAGGCCGGCAGCCCATAGTAGAGCATGACCCCAGCGCCGTTTACGTGTGCACCGTAATGCTTGCACGTCAGCGCATGCGCCGATTCGTGGACGGTAATGCCGACATAGTTGAGCAGCAGCAGCAGCAGCACGCCCTTGCCGTACGACCCGCCCATTTGGAAGAGCGGATAGCGCCCGGATATCACGTGCTGGAGGAAGAACCACCCCCCTATGGCGCAAGCCCCCACGTAGACCACCTGCATCGGAGGGCTGTAGAGGAACGCGCCGCCACGGCGATGCAGCGCGGTGACGAGCCCGTCGATGTGATGAACCCGGAACGAACGCTGGCCCGTGATCACCTGCCAGATGAGACGGGGCAAGGTCCGGCTCCGCCGCCTCGCGAGTTGACGCTGGACAGACGCGTAGATATTGACGACCGGATCCGTCAGCATGTGGTCCAGCCGCAGGTGGACGACCAATTCCGCTACCTGGTCGAACGCCAACGAGCCAAACTTCGTGAAATATTCAATGATCAGTTCCTTGACCGAACGCGTGCCGTCCATCAGCGTCCAGAGGTAGTAATCCTCCGGCGTCAGCCGCAGGTAGGTAGAACGGACCCGATTGGCCAAGCTGTAGTACCGCTCGCCGCG
>DASSXJ010000094.1 GCA_035703895.1 bacterium
ATAGTCTCTCTGACTCCGTTCGTTGCCCAAGCACAGAGCATTACGTGCGCTCCTGGAACCATGGTCCTTCAGCGAGCGGTCGGGTCGCCAAATGCTCCGATGATGGTGCCTGCGCAGGTTCATGCGACCATTTGCTCGCAAAATGGCACAGTCATAGCGGTCGTTCCGTCGTTCCGGACAGTCGGACCGTCCTCGGCCCCCATGATCGTCCCGGTCAATAACGGAGTGACGACGTGCGTGCCCACAACGGTGGCGACCGTCCCGATGGTGGGCGGTGGACTGACTGCGCCCCTCCAACTCGACCAGGTCGGCTCCAGCGTCGTTGCGATCAACAACACCGCAACACCAGGCACACCGACCGTCGTGACGTCGCCTACGGTGTTGACTTGCTTCTAATCTAACATCGGAGCAACTCCGCAGACCCCGCTGATCTTGGGCGTTATGGGTGCTACACATCGCCATGAGGGCCAGTCTTTCGCGACTGGCCCTCTCGCGTTTGTTAGGTGTTCGTTCGGCAGGGACCGTGCGGGTAGTGATAGCGAAACACCCGGCGCCCCCACGTTGGGGCATTCCGCTGTGGGTTAGGATGCGGGGCGCCGCGTCCGAAGCGTCTCCCAGAGCGTCTGAACCTGCTCGCGGGTATGCTCGGGGGATCCATTGTTATCGATGACCCAATCGGCCCGAGCCACCTTTTCTCGCAGGGGCATCTGGACGGCCAGCCGGCGGCGGGCCTCGGCTTCCGAGAACCCATCCCGCGCCACGAGCCGGCCGACGCGCACGTCGTCGTCCGCGTCGACCACAACGATCCCATCGAGGCCGAGGTCGCGGCCGTCGGTGGTCTCGAGCAGCAGCGGGATATCCAGCACGATCACCTCGACTCCCGGCGCCGAGCCGAGACGCGACGCCTCCTCCGCCATGCGCCGGCGGATATGGGGGTGGGTCAGGGCGTTCAACCGCCGGCGGGCAGCGGCGTCGGCGAATACCAGACCGGCCAAGGCCTTCCGGTCGAGGGTCCCGTCGGCGCGGACCACGGTTGGGCCGAACGCGGAAACGACCCCCTCATACGCAGGCCCGCCGGGTGCTGTCACCTCACGTGCAATGGCGTCCGCGTCTACGATCGCGGCCCCGAAGTCCTGGAACAGCCGGGCGACCAGGGTCTTCCCGCTCCCGATGCCGCCCGTCAGCCCGATCCGGAGCGGCCCGCGGCTCATTCGACGTTGGCCAGATCCTGCCAGTTAGGCCCCACACCGATGCTGACCCGCAGGGGGGCCTCCAGCGGATAGGCCTGCTCCATGATCTCCTTGATCTTGGGCGTCGCCCGGGGGACGAGATCGCGGGGAAGCTCGAACAGCAGCTCGTCGTGAATTTGCAAGATCATCTGCAGCCCCGGCATCGCGGGCAACAGGTCGCGGTGGATCCGCAGCATCGCGATCTTGATGATGTCAGCGGCGGAACCCTGCATCGGCGCGTTGATCGCGACGCGCTCGGCGGCCTCACGGATCTGGCGGTTACGGCTCAGGATGTCTGGGAGATACCGGCGGCGATTGAGGAGGGTCGTCACGTATCCCTGCCGGCGCGCCAGCTCTGTGGTCTTGCGCATGTACTCGGCCACGCGCGGATACCGGGCAAAGTAGATCTCCATAAACTGGGCCGCCTCGCCCCGGGCGATCCCCAGTTGAGAGGCAAGCCCAAAGTCGCTGATCCCGTAGGCGATCCCGAAGTTGAACACCTTCGCCAGCCGCCGCTGATCCGCTGAGACATCGGCCGCGGCGACCCCAAAGACCTCTGCCGCTGTGACCTTGTGGATGTCGTCGCCGCGCCGGAACGCTTCCAGGAGACCCTCATCTCCGGTGATGTGAGCCAGGACCCTCAGTTCGATCTGATCGTAGTCCGCCGAGACCAGCACGTGGTCGGGGCTCCCCGGAACGAACGCGCGGCGGATCTGCTGCCCCGCTTCGGTCCGGATGGGGATGTTTTGCAGATTGGGATCGGTGGAGCTCAGGCGGCCGGTGCTGGCGACAGTCTGGTTAAACGTCGTGTGCAGCCGGCCCGTGCGGGGGTCGACCAACCCCGGGAGCACGTCCACGTATGTGCTGAGCAGCTTGCTGAGCTCCCGGTGCTCGATGATGCGGGCGACCACCTCGTGCTGAGGGGCCAGCTGCTCCAGCACATCTGCGTCGGTTGAGAACCCGGTCTTGGTCCGCTTGAGGACCGGCAGCTGGAGCTTCTCGAACAGGACGAACGACAGTTGCTTAGGCGACCCGAGGTTGAATTCCGTGCCCGCCAACCGGTAAATCTCATCGGTGAGCGCGTCGAGCCGTGTTCGGAGCGTGGCCGAGAGCGCGCGCAGAGCGCTGACATCGATGGCGACGCCCACCGCTTCCATCCGAGCCAGCACGTCGATGAGCGGCAGCTCGACATCTCGGTACAGCGGAAGGAGCTCCCTCTCGCGGAGGCGCGCCTCCAGCACCTCTGCGAGCCGACCGATCACGTCGGCGTGCTCCGCGGCGACCTCATCGGAGCCTTGGCCAAGCGGGAGCGCGTCGTCTTCCGCCCCGTTCCCCAACCGCCAGCCGAGGTATTGCCAGGCCGCGCTTTCCAGTGTGTGCGTGCGCTTGCCGGGTTCGAGCAAATACGAGGCCAGCGAGATGTCAAAGACGAACCCACCGGGGCGCAGCCCGACGCCTTCGAGGAGGAGCCGGTCGCGCTTGGCGTCCTGGCTGATCTTGGGCAAGGTGTCTCGCTCCAACGCGTCGGCAAGGCTCGCGGGCATGGCCGATTCGACCGGCATGTAGGCGCCCTCTCCCGCCTTCGTCGAGACGGCGATCCCACGCAACTTCGCCAGGAGGGGATGTCCGGGATCGGCGACGAGCGCGACCGCGAGGTGCTCGGCCCCACCGAGCAGTTGGGAAAGACCGTCAGGATTCGCCACCCCGTACTTGCCCCGGCGTTGCACGGCTGGGGTGTCCCCCCCCAGCCGCTCGAGCAACGTCTTGAACTCCAAACTGGTGAACAGGTCTTTGACCTGGTCGAGATCCGGAGGACGGCGCCGCAGGAACTCCGGATCGAGCCGCACATTGTCGACGTCGGTGACGATCGTAGCCAGGTGCTTGCTCTGCAAGACCTGTTCCCGGTGCTCCTCGAGCCGCTTGCGGAGTTTTTCCTCCCGGATACCGTCGAGCGCGCCCAGCAGCGCCTCCACGCTGGGGTACTGGCCGAGGAGGCGGCTGGCGGTCTTCTCCCCTACCCCCGGCACACCCGGGATGTTGTCCGTCGTATCGCCCTTGAGGCTCTTGAGGTCCGGAATCTGCGCGGGGGCGATGCCGAACCGCTGCCGCACCGCCGCCTCATCATAGATGATGGTTTCGGTGATTCCGCGAGAGGTCATCATCACGCGCGTGCGAGGGGACACGAGCTGTAACGCATCGAGATCTCCGGTCACGATCAGGACATCCATCCCTTGGGTTTCGGCCTGGCGCGTAAGCGCGCCGATGACGTCGTCGGCCTCGAACCCTTCCACCTCGAAGATGGGCAGCTGGAAGGCCTCGACCACTTCTTTGGCCAGGCCGACCTGCGGGCGGAGGTCGTCCGGCATCCGCTGGCGGGTGGCCTTGTAGTCCGCGTACGCCTCGTGGCGAAACGTGGGACCCGGCTTGTCAAAGGCGACCGCGACGTACTCGGGTGCCTCCTCCTCGAGCACTTTGAGGAGCATGGTGGTGAAACCGTAGACGGCGTTAGTCGGTTGGCCGTCGCTCGTGGTGAAGTACGGAAGCGCGAAAAAGGCGCGGTAGACCAGGCCGTTCGCGTCAATGAGCATCAAGAGGGGGCGGCCGGACGAAGCGGGCATCTCACGACGATTATAGCATGCCCGCCTCCCCAGCCCGGGGGGCCCGCGGGTCCCGGCCTGCGCTCTTGAGGCGTCCAAACGCAGATGCTACGATACTGACGACACGGCGTGCCGGAGTGTCGGAATCGGCAGACGATGGCGACTCAAAATCGCCTGGGCTCACGCCCGTGGGGGTTCGAGTCCCTCCTCCGGCACCACTCCAACCAGCGCAAAGGAACTGTTCTAATCAAACTCGCGGCGTGGCGCAGACTGCTCGAGCCCCACGCGGCCAACGACGATATCGGCCAGGAAGTAGTTTTCGCCTCGAACGGGCGTCCCGGCCACGCGTCGGCGGGTGGCAAGCTGCCCCACGTGCGTGAGCGCGTCGGCGATCGGGCCTTGAAAGAGTTTCTCCGCAGAAGCCGCAAGGGGGTCACCAGACGCCAGGTAGGCATCGAATGCCCTGAGCGCAGCGAAGAAACGCTTCACGCCCCCTTCCCACGACAAGGGCGTGGAGCTGTGCCACGCCGAGGTACCCCTTGCCAAGGACAACGCCCAGTCCAGCAGGTCGCCCATATGCGCCAGGATCTCCCCCGAACTTCGGGCTGTTGCTGAAACCCGAAGCTCTGCGAAACCGTCTGGTACATCGCGTAGAGCCTTTCCCGCTCGGTACGCGAGCGTGGCAACCGAATGCCTGAGCATATGACGAGCGGATGCGTCTTGATCATGGTCCCTTGGCACTATGGTGTCCTTTCTCTCGATTGCGAGTAGCCTCGCCTTCGTCGCCCGCCCCCCGTGAGCGGAAAATCCTCCGAGGCCGCCGCCGGCGGCCAGGACACGATGACAAGGGATGATAAGCCCGATGGGATTCCTTGCCAGCGCCTGACCGACGGCGCGGGCTGCGGTGGGCCGGCTCAAGGCATGGGCAAGCTCGCCGTATGTGCTGGTCTCCCCGGCCGGGATTTCTCGTGCGGCTTCGTACACCTGCCGCGCAAACCGACCCGCGCCGTCCACATCAACGGCGATATCCCGAAAATCTTGAACGTCGCCCCGGAGGTGCCTGCACACTCTCTCCATGACCTCGGCAATTTGCGGCGGAGGCGCGCTCGATTTGCGCGCGCCCGAGTTCCGCGCGATTCTCGATTCAGTCATCTTCGCCGTCGCATCCGGAAAATGCAGGAAGGTCACCCTAGGAGGGGTGCGGGAACTCTCACCTTCATGCCAGGCGATCCCGCACGGCCCCAATGGCGTTTCAAAGAGGCAGTAGAATGCGAGCTCAGTGATAGTCTCCATCATCATACCTCTTGCTCATCCACGCGCGCCGGACCGACACATCGCCACCCTCCGGTCTGCTAGACTGTTGTACGGCACGACGGGAGAGGAATTCTTGGCGAAAATTGCGGTCGAATTGGACCGGGCGTTGGCCGAGCGCGCTGCGAACGGTGCCCCAGGCCACCTCACGACGCGCGTGCTGGCCCAGGGCGGCGGCTGGTCGGTCACCGATGTGGTCTGTACTTCCGGTCCGCAAGATCGCCCTTTCGAAGAGCAGCACGCGCACGTCTTCATCGCCATCGTTGCTGCGGGCAGCTTTCAGTGCCACTCCGCGACGGGGCGCGAGCTGATGACCCCAGGTTCCCTTCTCCTCGGCAACGCGGGCCAATGGTTCGAGTGCGGGCACACACACGGCGCCGGAGACCGGTGCGTGTCGTTTGGATACACTCCAGAGTTTTTCGAGAGGCTCGGGGCCGATGCTGGGATCCGCGGCGCCAAACCGGATTTTCGTGTCCTCCGCCTGCCGCCCCTCCGCCCGCTGTCGCAGCTGGCTGCGCGCGCCTGCGCCGGCCTGGCCGGTTCCGTGGACATCCCATGGGAGGAACTCAGCGTCCACGTGGCCGCGCAGACGGTTCAACTCGCGGGCGGGCTCGTCCCCAACTCGAACAGTACCCCACCGGGTGCTACGGCGCGAGTGACGCGCACCGTGCGGATGATCGAGCGCCATCCCGGTGCCGGGCTCACCCTCGGCAGCTTGGCGCGAGAGGCGGGGCTGAGCCCGTACCACTTCCTCCGTACGTTCGCGCGCCTAACGGGTGTGACGCCGCACCAATATGTTCTCCGGGCGCGCCTGCGTGCGGCGGCGACGCGGCTGGCGGTGGAGCCGGCGAGGGTCCTCGACATCGCCCTCGACTGCGGCTTCGGCGACGTGTCGAACTTCAACCGCGCCTTCCGTGCCGAGTTCGGTGTCAGCCCACGCGTCTACCGCTTACGAACGGACGGCAGGGCAGGCACGTCAACGGGCGCACGGAGCGGTCCAACATCGGCGTGGACACGCTAGACTGGAAGCAGCCTCGAGTCGCGGTTCAAACCGCTAGAAGTGGCGCAGGATGTCCCGCGCGACCGCCGCGAGGTCGGCGACGCCGTCACTGAGAGTACCGTCCCAGGTTTCGAGATGTACGTCGACGGTGACGTTATGGCGAGCAGCGAGTAGCGTGTGGGTCTGCTGAGACCACAAAGCCGCATCGCCAACACCCCTGACCGCCACCGATCCCGATCCGCCTGCCAGGCTTCCTTGGCCGACGCCGTAAGAGAGCCGCGGGCTTAAAAATCTGAGCGACGGGACGGTCCACACGCACATCACGTTGCTCGGTTGCACCGGATCAGGCGCCGCGGTGCCCTTCAGTACTTTGGATGCGACTTGAGGCGAGAGGAGAGCGCAGGTTTCCCGAGACGTCTTCGGAAATGGGACGTCCGACACCAGCGAGATGGCGATCGCTGCGACAGCCAGGCGGGGACGGATGCCCTGCATCGAGAACCTCCCGTGGCCACGCGTTGTGCGCCGCCGTCTGGAACGAGGCCTCCCCGCTAGTCCCCACCGCTGGGGACGCGGGCGTCGAGGCGGGCGTCGATCTCGCGCACAAAGAACGTGCTGCCCATGTCTGCAAAGAGCCCCCGTGCGCGCTCGAGCGGCGGCCGAGCGCGGTCTGGCCGCTTGAGTAGAAGCAGGGCCTCGCCATACTTGACGAGAGACAGGGCGAAGTCAACCACATATTCCGAGGACTCAAGAAACCGCAGGCTGGCCTGGAACAGGGTCTCCGCTTGTGCTTCCCGATTTTGCGACGCGCGGATTCGGGCAAGCGTCACACGGTGCGTGGCTTTGGCAAGCTGGTCGAAGTCGGGGACCACCTTGAAGGCGTGCTCGGCGTACTCGGCCGCGCGGACCAGGTCACCTCTGGCCAACGACACCTCCGCGAGCCCGCGGAGAATGACGGCGGACTCCGATCGCGCGCCGTGCTCCGCCCGCAACGCGCGCGCTTTCTGCAATGCCGTCTCCGCGTCATCGATGGCTCCCATACGGAGGTGGTGCATGCCAAGGTGGCGATGGGCGCTCGCGGCCCCCATGAGGTCGCCGAGTTCGTGGTGGATCGCGATCGCATCTCGGTACCGGCGGGAGGCCAACTCAGCCTGCCCACCCAAGTGCGCCACGATCGCTAAGCCCAACACGGCTCCCGCTTCGCTGATTCGCTCATTGGAGTGCTTGGCCAGATCCAGGGCATCGACGAGCACCCGCTCGGCGCGATAAAGCTCTCCCGCGTTGACGTGACACCGACCGAGTCGCACCGTGGTCCGGGCGACGCCCTGCGCGTTTCCGATTTCCCGGTAAAGATCCAGAGCTCGCCGGTACGCCTCCCTCGCGGCGGTCAGTTTGCCACGAAGGTCTTCGGTGATGAAGCCCAACATCTCTAACGTCTCCGCTTCGCCATGCCGGTCGCCCAGCGAGCGAAACAGTGTCTCGGCACGCTGCAGGGCATCTGCGGCGTCGTGCAGCCGCCCGCGGTCGTCCGCGGCAAACGCTCGGTTCAACCACGCCCGGGCCAGCAGATCCTGGCGGCCCGCAGGTGCTGCCAGGTCGATCACTCTCTGCGTATCCTCGAGGACGACGTCGGGCGCATCGAGCCATTTGACGACTTCGGATCGATCGATGAGGAGTTCGAGGAGCAGCGGGACGTCGGTGTCGAGTGCCGCCATCTGCAAGATCATCAGCGCGCGGTCGCACAGCCGGCGAGATTCCGGGAGCGTCCACCGTGCCTTAGCCCGTGCCGATGCTTTGCGAATAATCCCCACCGCCCGTCGCGCCGTGTCCTGCGCATCCTCACCGGTCTCGAATCTGTATCGCCACGCGTCCTCGTAATGGTGTGCGAGGACCTCGAGGAACTCATCGCCATGCTGCGCGACCCCTTCGAGCCAGCCTGCGAATCTCAGGTGTTTTGCGCTACGTGCGGCCTTGGAGAGCGTCGCGTACGCGACCTCGGGAATGAGCGCATGAGTGAACGCAAATTCCCGTTCCCCTGCCACCGTGGACCCCGAATGTTCCTCGACCAAGTCACGCTCCTGGAGCCGCTCGAGCGCGGCCAGTGTCTCGGCAGCTTGCAGGCCCATCGCGGTCACGCTCCCCAACCAGAAGATGCGACCCGCGACCGATGCATCCTGGACAACCCGTTTCTCCAACACCGGAAGCAGATCGATGCGGGACAAGATCATGCCGTGAACCGTGTCCGGCATGCGGATGTCCCCAGGATCACCCGTCCAGCGCCACACGCCGCCAGCCTCCCGCGCGAGATTCCGATTGTCGATGAGCATGCGGAGCGTCTCGCCGATAAAAAACGCGTTGCCTTCTGTTTTCGCCAGAATGCGCCGACGCACGTCGGCTGGGATGGCCTCGCCCTTCAGCAGTTCCGTGATGAGTTGGTGGCTCTGCTCGGTCGACAGAGGAGGCAGGGAGATCGTTGTGTAGTTACGGACGCGCTGCCCCCAAGCGGGGCGCCGCTCGAACAGTTCAGGGCGGGCCAGGCAGAGCATGAACAGCGGCGCATCGACGCCCTGCGTCGCGAGTTGTTCCAACAAATCTAACAAGGTCTCTTCAGCCCAGTGCAGGTCCTCGAACAGGAGGATCAGCGGCTTCGACGTGGCCTTGGCTTTGAGGAACGCTCTGAGCGATTGGAACAGCGTCGTACTCGCCGATCCGGAATCGTCACCTTCTCTTGGGTCAGGCAGGCTCACACGGCGCTCGACCGACTCGAGCCCCAGCACTACCCCAAGCCCCGCGGCGATGGCCCGGCTGTCGTCCGGGCCAAACAGCGGCGGGCAGACGCGATGCACGACCGCAAACAGTTTTTCAGCGACGATCGTCGGGGTATCGGTCTCCACGATGTGGCATTCTTGCTTGAGCATTTCGGCCAGCGGCCAGAAGGTCAGCCCATCGCCGTAGGCCGGACATCGCCCCCGCCAGATCGTGGGCGAAGTGCGCCCTCGGGAGACGGAATCGAGCACTTCCTGCGCCAGACGCGTCTTTCCGATTCCAGCCGGACCGAGCAGGGCGACAAGGTGGTGCCGGCGGTCTTCGATGGTACGCCGATACAAGGCCAGGAGCAAGTTTACCTCATCGGTGCGGCCCAGCAACGGCGCGCGCAATCGCTTCATCCCCTCGCCGTCCGCAACGCCCGAGACCAGCCATCGAGGCCGGTCCGCGAAGTCGCCCTCACTGGGGGACGGCAGCGGCTTGTACCGCGTGAACGAATTGGTCGCAGCACGTGTGCGGTCGTCTACCACGATGGCATCCGGAGGCGCGTGCTGTTGCAGCCGCGCGGCGAGGTTCACGGTTTCGCCTGTCGCCATGAATTCCCCGGTAGGCGCCGCCTTCGGATCGGCGATAACCTCTCCGGTAGCGATGCCGATGCGGATATGCACATCGCCAATCTTCGTCCGTAGCGAGGCCATGCGTCGCTGCATCGCGACCGCGCATCGAACCGCCCGCTGCGGATCGTCCTCATGGGCCTGTGGGAGGCCAAAGACGGCGAGGATCGCGTCGCCGACGAACTTCTCCACACTGCCCCCGTACCGCGACACCTCCTCGCGCATGGCGGAAAAGAACTCCCCGAGGATCCCTCGCACAGGTTCAGGGTCCATCCGGCTGGCCAACGACGTCGATCCGACGATATCCGCGAAGACGACGCTGACGACGCGTCGTTCCGCCGATTCCACGACGGCCAGCGACGCGCCGCAGGTCAGACAATAATCCGTGCCGAGCGGATTATCCGCGCCGCACCCGCTGCACGCCTGCGAAAGCCTCGCGGCGCAAAACATGCAAAACCGGGCGTTGCCGGGGTTCTCCTTGCCACACGTTGCACACGTCATCGTGGCGTCTCTCAGAACGAAACGAAACTCCTTCCAGGTTCGCCAAACACATTGATACTATCATAGAGGAATAACGCCCCCATGGGCCGCGTGCCAGCGGAGAGGGCGTCGATGAGATCAGAGGATATAACGACCCGAAACGCTGGTGGGAGAGTCTCTCCCTTCTGTCACTTTTCTGTATCGATGCTGCCGAGCTTCACCATTCCTCCAGTATCTCCCCCCAGCGTCTTCGTGAACGGGGGGACGTGCATCATGAGCCAACCCTTCCCCGGACCGCCCAAGCCGACGGTGACGGTGAATGGAACGCCGGCGAGGATTTCCACCGGCTCTTTTTTCATGCCGGGCGCAAGGACGACTGTGGCGTTTCCTTTGAACGTCGCGGTGTTCCCGTGGAGGCTGAGGCTGCCCTTTGTGACAGGACCCTCCACCGTCATGACCTTCATATTCATAAACCCTCCGGTGAGTGGGCCGGCCATGCTGCACACGAAGGTCCCACCGTCGGGCGTGACGGCAAACCCGAAGTCCGAAGGAGAATTGATTGTCTTGCCTGTGATGGGACCGCCAATGAGGCCGCCTCCGACGAGTTGCATCGAAGAGGCCAGACCAGATGGCGTCTGACCGGCAAACATGAGTACGCCCAAGGCCAGAGAGATGCTCAGCGCGCGTAGACTCACCTCGGCTCACCTCCAGAGACGCGTAAAAGAGTCGCTGGAGAGTTCCGTGCCGGCTCCGCGGTGCCCTGCCGAGCCGGGGAGGAGGAAGGCCCCGCCGCCTTAGAGAAATAAGGCCCCACGAGACGATCCATTCATCTGAGGAGGGATGTTCATGAGGAATTGGAGGCTTCTCAGCCTCGCCTTAGTGGCACTCGTGGGAATCGCAGTCTGGCAATGGCTCCCCACACCGACGGCGCGAGCCCAAGACATGATGAAGCTGCCGCCGGGGGTCACCTTGAAAGTGCAGAAATTCGACGTCATGGGGATGCCTGGCGTGAGCAAGGTCACGTGGAACCGCCTCGACGAGAAACCAGGCGCGAAATGGGCCAATGTCGATATGGGCGCGAAGGTTTGGGATTTCTGCTACACGTTGGCGGGGACGTTTACGGTCACTGGCGCCGACGGTAAGACGAAGACGATATCAACCGGGACCGCGTACACCATCCCGGCCGGCACGAAAATTCCGCTCATCGCCAACAAGGGCAAAGTGACCGCCGTAGACATCTTCTGGGAGATCGAGCAGCAGTAGCGCGGTGACGGTCGCGGACTGTCACGGGCCGGGCGGGGATGTTGCCGCCCGGCCCCATTTTCTGCCTATCGTCGAAGGGCTGTGACTCCCCCCGCAAGCAGGCTTCCCGCTCCAACCAGCGTCACGTAGTACCCGATATCGAACTCCATGCTGAACGCTGCCCGTCCGCCTAGGACCAACGGGGCGCCCGGCTTGTCGCGGTTGGCTTCGGCGACCCGATGAACGCGCTGCGTCACCTGCAGGCCATAAAGCACGGCGACGATGACGGCGACCACGCCGAGCAACAGGATCAGGCCGTGGGCCCACTTTCGCCAGCCCAACGACCAGTGATAGGCGACAACGGCCAGCACGACGAGCGCGATTGCCGGGAACAGGCGGCCATAATCGGTCTCGGCCCCTCTCACCGGAATCGTCATGAACAGCGCGTGGGACTGTATCCAGGGGACGAATGCGCCGATGAGCATAAGACCGGCGCCGACGAGGTAGAGCGACGGAGCTGCCGGAGAGGACGGCCGGGATCCCTTGTTCGGAGGGCCTTCGATCCCCGGCATATTCACCTCATGGCGACGCAGGAGCGATGATCAGCCCCCAAGGGGTGTCTCCACTCGGAATCATTTTCACCACTTTGCGGTTCTCCGTGTCGATCACAGCGACCGCATTGGCATTTCTCGCCGCCACGTAAGCAAACTTCCCGTCGGGTCTGAACGTTACGACCGCAAGGCCCTGGGCCACCTTGATGCGGCCGACCTCCCTGTACGTCGCAGTGTCCACGACCGAAACGAAGTTATCATCGTAGTGCGAAACATACGCGACCCGGCGATCGGGAGAGAACGCGAAGGTCACGGGGACCTTGCCCATGGGAAGTTTGGCCAGCGGGCTCAACGTCTTGGCGTCCAAAACCACCAGGGAGTTGGCCTCGGCGTTCGCCACCCACACGGCCTTGTCGTCGCGAGAGACGCGAAGCATGTGGGGTTCCGTGTGCTTCCCCATCGCGATGCGTTTCACGATTCGCAGGGTGTGCATGTCGAGCATGGCAACGGTATCTTGGTCCCGCTCGGGGAGGTAGGCAAAATGGCCGTCTCTGGTATTATCGAGATCGCAGGGGAATGTGCCCACAGGTATCCGCTGCACGATCTTGAAGGTCTTCGTGTCAACGACCGCAATCTTGTTGTCACCGGCGACGTCTGCCAGGGCCCGGGTCCGATCATGGGTGAGCACCACGCTGAATCCGGGCCCGGCCCCGAGCCGGATACGCTTGATCACCCTCATAGCGGCGAGATCGATGGCGAGCATATCCACCTGGCCGTCGTCGAGGTCCTCATACGTCCAGGCGAGGCGCCCATCGTAGAAGTCTTGTTCGTTGGAGAGCCATCGCACCGCCGCGCCCAGCTTCTTCGTGCCAACCTTGGTATTGCTTTCCGTATCGATGATGGAGACGTCTTTGGAGCCTACATTGAACACGTACAGTAGACGGCTGCGCGCTGCCCCCCAAGCACCCATGCTCAGCAGGCCCACAGCCAGCACTGCAGCTATGCCGGCGGCGATGCAGCGGTTCATCGGAGCCTCCCCTCTTTCTTCGCAAGGGTGATCCGCCACTCCCCCGAGCCGGCGTCCTCAACCCGCATCGCGAACCCGCGTTGGCCGGCGATGGTCCGAACCATCTCCAGGCTCGGGGGATGATCGGTAAGGATCTCGAGCTCCTCGCCGGCGGGAAGCCGATCCAGCGCCTCCACGACCTTCTGCACCGGGTACGGACAGATCTCCCCTCGAACGTCAAGCTTCATCGGCTATGGGAGATAGCGGAGGAGATGCACCCCAAGATAGGCCCCTCCGGCCAGCGCCAGACCAAACACCCATCCGTTCAGCGCGAGCGACGGGATCGCTGAGAAAAACGCACCAACGGTGCAGCCCATCCCCAGCCCCGCACCATAGCCCATGAGCAGGCCGCCTCCTAAGGATTGCGTGTACCGGACCTTGTTCCTGCTAAACCGCAGCTTAAACTCATGGGCCAGCAGGGCCGAGATCAGCGACCCGCCAAAGAGGCCCACGTTCAAGAGCAATCCGTGCGTCAGGGCGCCGCCGCCGATTCGCAGGGCGCATCCCACGAGTGACTCTACCCCGAGCAGCTTCCCAGGGCCGAGGCCGACAAGCGAGAACAGACCGTTTGCCCACCGAGAGTATTCACCAACGATGCGCCACGGCATGTGCGCCGTGTAGGAGAAGATATTCAGAATCCCGAGGAGCAGGCCCCCCGTCATCGCGGACCACCCGCGCCGAAAGATCGTCTTGTACAGGTCTGCGACACGTCCGGCGAATCCGATCTCCGTGACCGCGGGCGGTGGCTCAACGGGCGCTGCCGGAGAACCCGACTCGATCCACAGAACCAGGAGATACACTCCTAGCAATCCCGCGAGCGTCAAGAGGATCGCGCCACCATACCCTACCTCCCGGGGGAACCAGATAATGGGTGAAAAGCGTACCTGGTTCGTCCACCACCAGTTCCAAGTGTGGCTGGCGATGCCAAGCCCTCCCAGGATCCCCACAAACGCCACCCACGACGCCGCGTATCCTTCCGCCATCCGGTAGAGGGATCCCGATGTGCACCCGCCGGCCGCGACCATCCCGAGACCAAAGAGGATGCCACCCAGCACAAGATGAAGGCCCAGCGGATTTGCATGAGCCTCCGGAGCGACCACTCCGAGTGTAGGGTTGGGCAGCAGGTTGGCCATGATCAGCCCGAAGCCCCCGGTCGCCACCGCCATTCCCACGATGACGCCCTTCATGTTGCGACCGGACCTGAACATGAAGAGGTCGCGGAACGCGGCCGTGAAGCAGAAGCGGCTCCGCTGCATGACGAATCCGATCGTCAGCCCGATCGCGGTGAACACACCAAAGGACGCGTCTCCCCGGCTCAGCCACAGCATGGCGAGGCCCGCGGCAATAACGAGAACGGCCCCCGTAGCCGTCTGCGGGTGTATCGGGGGACGTATTCGAACGGTCGCGATTGCCGACACGTACTCACTCCGCCTCACAAGCGTTTCGCCCTTGTCACATTACGTACATTGGCCGAAAGAGCCTGCGATCCTGGCGACCAGCAACATGCGGATCGATGCGCCCTCACTCGCGACCGCGACGCGAAAGAGGAAGGAGACGCCCCGGCGACGCTGAACGCACGGCAGGCGACCGGGGGCGCAGGCGGATGACCACTAGGCGTTTGATCTGGATCGTCGGCGGTGGCCTCGTGGCTCGAGCCGCGCTCGCGGCATCCTTTCCTGTGCTCCCAGACGAAGCCTACTATTGGGTCTGGGCCCATCATCTCGATTGGGGCTATCCGGATCATCCTCCGATGATCGCGTATCTCATCGCCATGACGACGCTCGTGTGGAACGGATCATTCTGGGTGCGTCTGTCGCCATTGGTGCTGGGCGCGGCCACATCCTACACGCTCTTTCTCCTCGGCCGCGAGATGTTCGAT
>DASSXJ010000095.1 GCA_035703895.1 bacterium
CTTCCCAGGCAGCCATTTCAGCGGTGGCCTTGTGGGGAACCCGGGACCCGCTGACAAGCCAGGTTTCGCGAGGCAGAACACCAAGACCGAGGTACCCCATGGCGTTCCCACCCCCCTGAGTCTCCTCATCGCAGCCCGCGGTCGCCGGTCAGGGCAACCTCGTGATGGCCTTGGCCAGCAGCCCCTGGGCCACCGACGCCGGCACGGGCGTCGCGCTGTTGATCTCGATGGAAAGGGCACGCCCCTTGCCCGCGGTGAGGCAGAGCATGGAGTTCTTGACCGGACTGGGACCCCCTGTGACGTTCCCGAAGACGGTGCACTCGGCGTCCGCAACTTTCACGCGCTTGACCGTCGCGCCCATCCCCTTGGCCGATTCCTCGAGCGGGGTGAAGACATAGTCGGCCATCTGCGAGATCGAGGCCACCGCGCGGGTTACGCGCAGGACGACGCCGACTGTCGGCGGGCCCAAAATCCACGAGCACCAGTCGATGGTTTCGCCCTTAAGCGGCCCAGGTTCATCCTCAACGTTTCCGCCTTCCTGCTGACCCCTGGAGAGTTTCGCCTTCAGCGCCCCTTCCAGATCCGTCGTGGTGAGCAGCGTGCATGGCTTGTACTTGGTCGCAGAACCGGCCGGGGCCGGCACCGTTGCAGCCAGTAGGACGGCCGTCAGTAGGACCAGTGCTCTGCGCATGCTGCTTTCCCCCTGTCGTCGACGTTGCTGGTTCCCTCTGTCCTACTTCAGCCTCGAGTACGCGATCTTGGCCAGCTTCTGCGCAGCCTCAATGTCGGGTTTCCCGCCCCTCAAGACCGAGAGGACCACTTCCAGCTTGCCCTTTCCGAACTGGAGTAAGAGGATGGGCGGCTTTTGCTTGGGGTCGACAACATAGAATGCACCCTCGCCCAGCCCACCCACCGGCGTCACCGCCGGCCCTCCATTCTGCTTGATGCCCTCCTGCGCCGTCTTGAGGTACTGGACCGAGTCATAGATGGTCTGTTGCAGACTGATACTCACCGCGGCTTCCTTGACCGCTTCTTTGCCCTTGGTGTATGCGCACTGTGACATGATTTCGTTCTCCATCATGTTCTGGGCGGTGTATCCGTCGCCGAGCACACTCTGCACATCCTTGGCAGTGATCAGCTGGCAGGCCTTCATAGAAAGCGCACCCGCAGCCGGTGCGATCGCGACGGCGAAAAGCGCCATCGCAGCAAGCGAAACAGCGATCATCGTCGCGCCCCCACACCTGCGAATCCTTTGCATACGCTTTCCCCCTTCGGCGCTCATGGCATCCACGAGCGTACTGCCTCGGCCCGTTACGGCAGCCGGGCCGCGACCTTGTCGGCCAGGGCCTTCACTTCCTGCACCGTCACCGAGCCCTTGCGATTTACTCCGAGCGAAAACGTCAGCCCCTTGCTCACCATGAAGCACGACGCGCCCGGGAGCGCCGTGGGTTCGCTGGCCGGAGGCTTCGCGGATGCGCACTCGGCGCCTGGGATGTTCCCGGGCTCGACCGCCCACCCACGCTTCTTCAAACCCTCCTGTAGCGCCCGCAGGTTCGCCAGGCCAGCGGCCTGCTCTTGCGGGTTCTTCGGTCCCCGGATGACGTTCAGGGAGACATACGTGGACCCCACGACCCAGTCACAGGTCGACATGATCTCTCCCTTGAAAGGCCCTCCGGAGATCGTGGTGTCTCTGTCGGCGAAGCGATCCACCTTCGCGCTCAGCGCCGCCTCCAGGTCCGCAGCCGTCAACAACGAGCACGGCTGGTACTTGGTGGCTGCAGCGGCTGGCAGTTGGACGGCCGTCGCGATCAGGAGAGTCGTAAAGAGCACCACGATGTGCGTTCGCTTCATGATCGCCTCCCCGACAACTCATTTTCGCTCGCGAGTTACTACAGGTACGGCAAGTGCGGCTGATCCCGCACTCCCCAAAACACTATCCGCCTGGGCCAAAGGAATCAATATGCTAAAAGGGTAATTCATTGCGGCGGAGTGGAGCCCCATGGGCCGTACCGTGGGAGGAACCATGCCCCTGATGTACCGGCCCACGAGGGCCGCGGACTTGAACGCCTGCCTGGCCCTGATCCCGGAGGGGCCGCTCTTCGACGACGCGATGAGACCCGGTCTTCTGCGCTTGTGGCGCGAGGTCCTCGCGAGGAGATGCGCGGAGTCGGCGGTGATCTATGATGGAAAGCGCCTGCCCGGGTCGCAGATCGTCGGGTTCGGCCTCAGCGTCTTTGTCACCGAAGAGTTTGCGCACGAGGCCAAGACTCAGTTGCCCCCCTACATCGACAAGCACGTCCTCGATCGATGGGCTCGAGGATGCTCGCCGCTCCTTGACCTCGACGCCATCCGCGAGGCGAACTCCGGAGCGGGGCTCCACCTCCTGATCATGCATCACGGCGTCATGGAGGACTCGCTCACCCCAGACGAGGTCTCCCAGGCCCGTATTCTCCTTTTCGACGCATTCCGCGCCTATCATCGCGGCTACCGCCTGAAGGACTTCATCGATGAGGTGTACGGTGAAGCCCAACTCGAACGTTACACGGCACGGGGACCAAGGCTCTACACGGATTATGAGGCGTTCTTCCGCAGCGGCGCCGTGCCGCCGCCGCCGCTCGGCCGACACCCGTATCTGATCGGCACGACTCGTGCGGAGGCTCTGGCGCGGGAGGGAACGTACGCGTTTGAAGTCTTTTCGTACGTACCACCAAGATTCCACTTTGCGCCTGAGGAACAAGAACTCTTGCATCACGCGCTGCTCGGACTCACCGACGCCGAATTGGGCCGTACGCTGCACGCGGCGCTGGCCACGGTCAAAAAGCGCTGGGCTTCCATCTATGATCGCGTTGCCTCCATCGACCCTGACCTGCTACTCGGCGCCGCGGAAGCGGTTCCGCCGGAGGGGAGGCGCGGTCCGGAGAAGCGGCGCAGGTTGCTCGGCTACCTGCGTCAACACCTAGAGGAATTACGCCCGGTCAAGCCTCTCCGCTCGTAGCCCGCGCTGCGCTTGCCTAAGCTGAGCCGCGGGCACCCTCAGTCGCGGCCGCGGAGCCTTGGGTCCAGCAGATCTCTCAGGCCGTCGCCCACGAGGTTGAACCCGACCACGGTGACGAGAATGGCGAGGCCGGGAAAGGTGGCGATCCACGGGGCCGTCAGCATGAACGACCGCCCCGTGGCGAGCATCGATCCCCATTCCGGGGTGGGCGGGGTGGCCCCCAGGCCGAGAAACGACAGCCCGGCGGTCTCGACGATCGTAAACCCCACGGTCAGTGTCGCCATGACGATGATGGGCGAGAGGATGTTGGGCAGGACGTGGCGGCCGAGGATCCTGGTGATCCCCGCCCCGACGGCCCCCGCGGCCTCGACGAATTCCTGCTCTTTGATGGCCAGGACCGCGCCCCGCACCAACCGGGCGAACTGCGGCGTGTAGACGATCCCGATCGCAATCATCGCGTTCGTCAGGCTCGGCCCCAGGATCGCCACGACGATCATCGCGAGCAAGAGGTACGGGAACGCGAGCATGACGTCGACCGATCGCATCACCACCGCGTCGACTCTTCCGCCGACGTATCCGGAGATCACCCCGAGGAACACCCCGAGGGCGGCGGCGATCCCGTCGGCCAGCACGCCGATGACGAGGGCGATCCGGGCCCCATGGAGCACGCGGGAGAAGATATCCCGGCCGAACTCGTCGGTGCCGAACAGGTGCGCGAGCGACGGGGGTTTGAGCTGGTCTGTGAATGCCTGGTCGATCGGGCTGTACGGCGCGACCTGGGGGGCGAACGCCGCAGAGGCGACCACGAGGATGAGAACGGTGGCCCCCACCACCAGGTTGGTGCTGCGGAGAAGGCGATGCCAGGAGAGGGCGGCGGCGCGGCGCGGCAGGCTGGGGGCGAGGACGGCGTTCGCCATTAGCCGTACCGGATCCGGGGGTCCAGGTACGCGTAGAGCACGTCCACGAGGAGATTCGCGAGCACGAAAATTCCCGCCGCGATAATGACGACCCCCTGCACTACCGGATAGTCCCTCGCCAGCACGCTCGTGATCGCGAGCCGCCCCAGTCCCGGGAGCGCGAAGATCGTTTCCGTCAGCACGGCGCCACTGAGGAGGAGCCCCAACTGGAGTCCGACGAGAGTGACGACGGGCAGGAGCGCGTTGCGGAGCGCGTGGTGGCTCACCACCCGGCGCTCGCCCACGCCCTTGGCCCGAGCGGTCCGCACGTAGTCGAGGTGCAGGACCTCCAGCATCGTGGACCGCGCCATGCGGGCGATCGTGGCCATCGAGGTCGCGCCGAGTGCCACAGCCGGAAGGACGAGATGCCGGATGCTGCTCTGCACCACCGGCCCGTTCCCGGTCAGCAACCCGTCAACCAGAGGCATGCCGGTGATGCGACGGACGGCCATCCCGCCCTCCAGGATCCCTCCCAGCGGCAGCCACCCCAAGATCCCGCCAAAGACCAGCAACAGCAGGATCCCGGTCCAGAACACCGGCATCGAGACACCGATCAGGACCCCGATCATCGCCGAGGTGTCCACGAGCGAATGGGGCCGGCGGGCCGCAACCACGCCGATCGCCAGGCCGAAGACGACGGCAAACACAAGGGCAGCCAGGCTGAGCTCGATCGTGACGGGCAGCCCCTGCCCGATCTCCCAGATCGCCGACTGGCGGGTCCGGAGCGAGACGCCGAAGTCGCCGTGCAGCGCCCCGATCAGGAATCGCGCGTACTGCACGTACACCGGCTGATCGAGACCCAACTGGTGGCGGAGACGCTGGAGGTCGGCGTCGGTCCCCTTGTCGCCGAGCAGCAGTTGGGCGACGTCGCCGGGAACGAGATGCATCCCGAAGAAGACCAGGATGCTGATCCCGATCAGCACGGGGACGAGTTGTCCCAGCCGTCCGGCGATGTACTTGAGCATCAGCCACAGGCGCGCCGGGGGCCCGCCCCCGCAAAGCGAGACTCGGGCCCCCGTCGGTCGGTTCAGGTGGTCGCGTGCCGGCTTACTGCAGCGAGACCTGTTCCATATGGAAGAACATCTGTAGCGGGTTGAGCAGGAAGCCCTGCACGCTCGCGCGCGCCGCCCGCACCTGGTTCGTGTAGTTCATGAAGACCCACGGCGCGTCGTCATGGAGAATCTTGTTGGCCTGCTCGTAGATCTGCGCCCGCTTGGCCTGGTCGCTGACCAGCCGGCCCTGCACCATCAGCTTATCGTAATCGGGGTTGCGGTGACGCGCGTTGTTGTTGGGGCGTTTCGCCCCGGCGATCTCGTCCCACTCGAACAGGTCGCCGAGGAAGTTGTCGGGATCCCCATTGTCTCCAGACCACCCCAGGATCGAAAACCCCTCCCAAGGGGTGTGGCGAACTTTGTCGAGGTAGGCGCCCCATTCGTACTGAGTGATCTTGACGTTGACGCCAACTTTCGCGAAATAGCCCTGGACGGCTTCCCCGAGTTTGGCGCCCCCGATGGGGTTGTAGCCCCGCGGATTGGAGTAGACCATCATCTCGGTCGAGAACCCGTTGGGGAACCCGGCTTCCTTCAGCAGGTCCTTGGCCTTGTTGACGTCGTACGGGTACGGCGTCACGGATTTGTTGTACCCCCAGAGCACCGGGGGCATCCCTTGGCCGGCGGTCGTCGCGCCCCCGTACAGCCCCTTGTTGATCGCGTCCTTGTCCACCGCGTAGTTCATCGCCTGCCGGACGCGCTTGTCCTTGAATGGGCCCATGTCGTTGGACATCGCCACGCCCAAGATCGTCAGCCCCGGCTGTTGGTAGAGCTTGAGGTCCTTGTTGCCGGTGACGCGGGAGTAGTCGGACGGGGGAACATCCGCGAGGATCTGCGCCTCGTTCCGCTCGAGTTTGAGCATGCGGGTGGCGCTCTCCGGGACGATCTGGAAGATGATCCGGTCGACTTTCGGCTTGCCCCCCCAGTAGTCCGGGTTCGCCTCCACGGTGACATGGTCGTTGCGGACGGCCTCGACGAACTTGAACGGGCCCGTCCCCACTGGATGCTGGCTGGCGTCGCAGTTGTACTTCTTGGTGGCCTCCGGGCTCACGATCGCCTGCCAGACCATCGCCACGCTGCTGAGGAACGGGGCGTTCGGCTTCGGCAGCGTGAACCGGAGGGTGTCATCGTTCAACGCGTCCATCTTGACCACGTTTCCGTCCTTGACCGACCCGTAGGTGAAGTCGTCGTAGGTGTCGACGCCCTTCCGGCCCAGGACGTAGCACGGATTCTGCGGGTTGATGGCCCGGTCGATATCTTGGGCAACGGTTCGCGCGTTCATCGGCGTCCCGTCGTGGAACTTGACGCCGTGCCGGAAATGGAACGTGTACACCTTGCCATCCGGCGAGATCTCCCATTTCTCGGCGAGGCCTGGGCCGACCACGCTCGATCCCGGCTTGTAGTTCACGATCGAGTCGTACATCGTGGCCATGATGAACCCGGACTCATTGTTCTCCACGGTCTGGGGATCGAGCCCGGTCTGATCCGCGCCGATCGCAATCACGAGGGTCTTGGGCGCCTGGGCCTGGGCGACGCCCCACAGCCCCACCGGCACCAGTGCGAGCATCAGGAACGGCGGCAGGAACCACCGCAACAGCGCGTGCCTCATCATGCTTCCCCTCCTCGAGGATCCATTCGTGATTCCCCGCTACAGTACGCCCACGGGAAGGGAAGGCCCTGCGTCAGAGGGTCAGGGCGCCTTAGCGCCGGCCGCGGACGGACGGCTCACGGAGTTCACGGGCGCGGTGCGCGGCCCGTGTCACGGCGGCGTCTACCGCAGCGCGCAGCCCGCCCTGCTCGAGGGCTTCGAGACCCGCCATCGTGGTGCCACCCGGCGAGGTGACCCGGCCACGCAGCACCCCCGGGCCGTCGCCGGTCTCGGTGAGCATCTTCCCCGCGCCGAGCACGGTCTGCGCGACGAGTACCTGGGCGAGATCCCGGGGGAGGCCGGCCCGCTCTCCGCTCTCCACCAGGGCTTCGGCGAGCGCGTACACGTACGCGGGTCCGCTCCCTGACACCGCGGTCACGACGTCGAGCAGCGACTCCGGAACGACCCCGACCCATCCGACGGCCTCAAAGAACTCGCGCGCCATCGCCAGATGGCCGGCGGTGGCGTGCCGGCCCGCGGCGATCGCCGTCGCCGACGCGCGCACCGCCGTGGACGTGTTCGGCATGGCCCGGATGACCGGGACCTCCCCCAGCCGCCGTTCGATCGTCTCGGTCGAGATCCCCGCCGCCACCGACACGACCAGGTGGCGGGTGCCTATGTGCGGGGCGATCTCGGTGAGCACAGTGGACATGTCGTGCGGCTTGACGGCCAGAACGAGCACGTCGCTCTCGGCCACGAGATGCGCCTTGTCCCGCGTCGTGCGGACGGGCCACGCGCGGCCGAGCCGCGCGAGCCGCTCGTCGTTGGATTTGTTGGTCACGAGAATTTGAGCCGGCGTGAGGATGGTTGCATCGAATGCGCCGCGCAACAACGCCTCCGCCATGTTTCCCGCGCCGATCATGCCAACCATATATTCGGCCATCGCTCACCCTCCACAAACACGAACGCCCCGTTTCGCCAAAGGGCGAAAGAGGCGCTTCCGCGGTACCACCTTTGTTCCCCAGCCGAGGCGGCTGGAGCACTCACGCTGTCTCGGGCGACCCGGCTCCGGTTCCGCGGCTCTCGCCGCCCCGGAGCAGCTCGAGGGTGGGTTCGGACGGACCTGCGGCGGCCCTCTCAGCCTTCGGTACCGCTCTCTTGGCGCAGGGACGACGTCCTACGTTCCCCGTCACGGCTCTTTTATTGTCCCGCTAGTGTACCATCCACCTGAACGGCCGTCAATGACTCGCCGGCACGGGTCGTGAATGCATTCGGCCATGTATGCTCACTCCCTAAGCTGGGGATCAAGCACGTCCCGTAGGCCATCTCCAAGCATGTTGATCGCCAGCACCGTGATCATAATGGCCAATCCGGGAAACGTGGTGAGCCACCAGGCCTCCCGGACCCAATCGCGCCCAGCGTTCAACAGGGCTCCCCACTCGGGCGTGGGGGGCTGCGCCCCCAGCCCCAGGAAGGAGAGGGCGGCGCTGGTCAGAATGGCCCCGGCCACATTCAGGCTGGAAAGGACGATGATCGGCGCCACCACATTCGGCAGCACATGCCGGGCCACGAGGCGAGGCGCCCCGCATCCCATCGCGTGGGCCGCTTCGACAAAAGGCTGCCCTCGAAGCACCAGCACCGATCCTCGGACCACCCGGGCGTAGGATGGAATGCCGTAGATTCCCACAGCCAGCATCACATTATTCAAGCCCGGCCCGAGGATGGACACGATCACCAGGGCGAGCAGGATGCCGGGGAACGCCAGCATCAGATCGATCAGCCGCATGACGGCCAGGTCGAGCCATCCGCCGTAATACCCTGCCGCCGCGCCCAACGGCACCCCGGCTCCGACAGAGATGAGCACGGCGATGACGCCCACCCGCAGCGAGAGACGCGCACCCCACACCACCCGGCTGAACTGGTCCCGGCCGAACTGGTCGGTGCCAAACCAGAATTCCCGGCCCGGCGGTATCAGGCTGTATTGGGGACTGATTCTCAGCGGATCGCGGGGGGCCAGCACCGGAGCGAGGGCGGCGATGGCCAGCAACGCCACGAGCAGGATTCCACCCGCGCCGGCACCGGCATTTTGCGAGAGCCGCCGGGCGGCATCGAAGCCAGGGAGGGCTGCCGGGGACCTAACCGTAGCGAACCCGCGGATCGAGATATGCATAGGAGAGGTCGACGAGCAAGTTGATCCCGGCGTAGATGAGGGCCACCAGCAGCGCCACGCCTTGGACCACGGGAAAATCCTTGTTCAGGATGCCGGTGATCGCCAGGCGGCCCAGGCCGACCCGCGAAAACACCGTCTCGATGACGAACGCCCCGGCCAGCAGGCGTCCGAATTCGAGTCCCGCCAGCGTCACGACCGGCACGAGCGCATTTCTGAGCGCGTGATGATACACGACGACCCTCTCGGTCAACCCTTTGGCCCGCGCGGTGGTGACGTAGGGCTGCCGGTACACCTCCAGCATGCTCGAGCGCACCAACCGTGCCAGGACGGCCAGAGGGGCGAGGGCCAGCGCCAGGGTGGGTAACACCAGGCGATTGAGCCCGCCCTGCCCCGTTGCCGGAAACCAGCCGAGTTGGACTGAGAAGACGAAAATGAGCAGAGACCCCAGCCAGAAGCCTGGCATGGAGACTCCGACGAGGCCGAGGAACATCGCCACGTTGTCCATGAGCTGCCCACGGTGGACGGCGGCGATCACGCCCAACAACACCCCCCCGGCCACCGCAACCGCCATGGCCGCGACCGCCAAGATCGCCGTCGGCTTCAACGCTTGGAGGACCAACTCGGTGATGGGGAGGTTGAGGCGGATCGACCGGCCCAGATCGCCGTGAAGCGCCCGCCAGACGAATCGGCCGTACTGGACAGGCAAGGGGTCATTGAGCCCCAACGTCTGACGCAGCCTGTCCAGGGCCGCCGTGTCCGCGGCGGAATGCTCGCCCAGGAGTACCATGACCGGATCTCCGGGGACGAGATGGAGCATGAGGAAGACCAGCACCGACACACCGAAGATCACTGGCAGCGAGCCAGTGAGCCGCTGCCGCAGGTACCTCGCCATCGGGAAACGGTGTTACTTCTTTTCGATCCACACGTCGTAGAACAGCGGATAGGCGGTGGGGTCGAACACCATGCCCTTCACTTCGGTACGGATGCCCACCAGGTTGAACTCGTTGTAGAGAGGCAAGGCCAGAGCCAGATCCATCACCTTCGCTTGCACCCGCTTGTAGATCGGGATCCGCTTCGACAGGGCCGGGGTCTTGTAAGCCTCCTCCAGGTCTCGGTCGAGGCCAGCGTCGCTTACGTGTGACCAGTTGAAGGGGATGTTCCCGGTATGATAGAGTCCTCGTAGCAAATCCGGGTCCGCATAAATGTAAAACAGCGGAACGAGGTTGTGATCGCCCTTGTTGATCCCCTCGTACCATGCCGCCCGGGCCATCGATTTGATCTCCACCTGCATCCCCACGTCCCTCAACTGACCCTGGAGGAACTGCGCCGGCTCGTCGAGCCCGATGTTCCCAATAATGAACTCATCAAGCACCAGCCGCCGCCCACCCTTCACCCGGATCCCGTCGGCTCCCGCACGCCACCCCGCCTCCTCCAAAAGGCTCTTGGCCTTCTCGGGGTCGTACGGGTACATGCTGGCGAGCGATTTGTCGTAGCCGACGCTCGCCGGCGTCAGCGGAGTCTTGGCGGGGGTGTGCACGCTGAATAACAACGTCCTGACCATCTGCTCCTGGTTGAACGCGTAAAGGACGGCTCTCCGAACGGCCAAGTCATCCGTGGGGAACTTCTTCACGTTCAGAAAGACGAGGCGCGGCGCGCCGGGGTACGGAGCCTTCAAGACGCGGTAGCGCTTGTCTCGGGCCAGGGCCGCGACGTTTTTCTCGGGGACCGGCTCGATGGCATTGGTTTCCCCGTTTTCGAGCGTGGCGATCCGCGTTGATGTCTCGGGGATGGTTTTCACGACGATCTTGTCGAGATACGCCGGGCCGGTGTTCGTGAAGAACCCCTTGGGGGGCCAGTGGTACTCGGGGTTCCGTACCATCGTGATGTTATCTGCGGGGACCATCGAGTCAAACTTGAACGGACCGCTGCCTACTGGATGTTTGATGAAATCCACGCCCCATTTCTTGACGGCGGTGGGGGAGACGATCCCCAGGTACGGCGTGCTCGCCGCGTAGAGGAAGGGAGCATACGAGTCCTTGAAGTGGACGCGCGCCGTGAAGTCGTCCACGACATCCGTGTGATCATAAGGCCCCAGGGCCGCGATGGCCGAGGTGGACTTGGTCGCCGGATCGATGATCCTGTCCAAGCTGAACTTGACCGCCGCAGCGTTGAAGGGCGTCCCGTCGTGGAATTTCACGTCCCTGCGGAGCTTGAAGGTATAGACTTTCGCGTCGGGCGTGACCTGCCACGACTCCGCCAGCCACGGCAAGAACTGGCCCCTGGGGGTCATGAACACGAGGCTGTCGTACATAGCGGCCACCACACGCTGGGCGACGGCCGCGGCCGAGCCGTGAGGGTCGGTGGTACTGGGTTCCTGGCGTATCCCATAGACGAGGGTGCCTCCGGTCCGGGGCGCCTGCGCCAGCGTCGGACTGCCCGATGGCAGCACGAGCGCGAGCGCCAACAGAGTCACCGCGGCAAGGCGAACTCGCCCTGACATTAGACCGACCTCCCTTCCACGCATCCGGGACCTTGAATGTGGGCTCTCTCAGGGCTTCGGGAGAGCCTTACACCCTCCTTCCATACTCCGCCATCAGGAGCCCAATGCCTTTGATCGTCTGGATGTAGTCTTCGACAAAGATGTTCTCGTTCGGGGCATGAATGTTGGCACAGAGGCTGCAGGTCGGACACGTACTGCGACGCGTGCGCGTCGATGAAATCGAAGAGCGCCTTCATGCCCTGGCTGCCGGCTGGGCGCGAAAATCCCTCGCCAACTCATCGCAACGGCGAAAGGCGGTGCCGACGAACCCGCGGATGTACCGAATCAGCTTGTCCAGGATGTCCATGCGATGGTGCCGTCCGATCACCTGGGGGTGGAACATAATCATGAACAGTCCGGACTCTCGATGGAGGCCGCGAAACTCCGTCTGCCAGATTCGCAGGACTTTGTCCGGATCTGAATTGCCCACCCTGTAGGCCGGGTTGAAGGAGAAGAGGAAATAGGGAGCGTCGTCGAGTTCAAAGCTGCCGGGCAGTTCGACCAGGGCGCTCGTCTGACCGGGCACGTGGATCAGGTAGGGCCGTTCCTCATCCATCATGCTGGAGTCGTAGAGGAACCCCCCTTTGATGAGAAACCCAAAGGTCTCCGGACTGATCACGGCACCCGGGCATCGGTAGCCGACGGGACGCTGGCCCGTGACTGTCTCCAAAGCCCGCGCCCCGCGCTCGAGGTTTTCCCATTCCTCAGCCGGGCTCATGTCGTACGGTTTCACCTGGTGCAGGTAGCCGTGATGCGCCACCTCGTGACCGGCACTGTGGATCGCCTTGACCTCGTGAGGGTGTTGCTCCGCTACCCAGCCCGGCGTGAAGAACGTGGCCTTGATATCGTAGCGTCCGAGCAGATCGAGGATCCGCGGAACACCCACCTTCGCCCCGTACGTCCCTCGGGAAAGCACACTGGGCGACTGTCGATCTTTGCCCAGCCAGATGCTTTCCGCGTCGAAGTCAAAGGTCAGACATACATTGCATGCGTCCTTGGTTGCGGTCAAGGTTCTACCCCCTCCGTTCGCGATCCAGGCTGGGGTCATGGTAGCATACGCTTCCGACCCCAAACGCTATCACGGCCCCGGCACCCCGCGGCAGGGGCCCCGCGGCTCGCCGAGAAGCATGTCCTCGTGATGGCTTCCTCGATCCCCGAAGTGCTCACCGCGAGGCGAACGGTGCGATTCTACACGGATGCGCAGGTGCCGGCAGGCCTCGTGCGCACCCTGCTCGAGGCCGCGATCTCCGCCCCGTCGGCCCACAACGCGCAGCCGACCCGGTTTGTCGTGATCGAGTCCCCCGACGTGAAGCGGCGGCTTGCCGAACGCATGGCGCGGCGGTGGCGCCCGGACCTCGAACAACTCCGCACGCCGGAGGCGGCGATCCACGTGGAACTCCG
>DASSXJ010000096.1 GCA_035703895.1 bacterium
GCGGACAATTACGGCGTGCGGATCTACGATGCCGGGCGGGCCCGATGGGGCAGCACCGATCCGGGCGTGACGTTCGTGACCGACCGCGCCATGTACCTCGCCGGGAACTTCAACTGCCCCCAGCCGAACTACGCGGGCAGCGACTCGTCACCGGCCGCCTGCGGAGACGCGTCGTGGCCGCCGTCCGCCGGGTCTCCGACCGAGCAGAAGTCGACCTCGATCATCGCGGACACGATCGACGTCCTGTCGTGCAACTGGGTCAAAGCCCAGAGCGGGAATGCGTGTACCGGGAGCGCCGGCGTCGGGTTCCAGGATGATCAAGACCAGTGGAGCACGGTCTGCGGCACCGGGTGCCGGCCGGTGGACGAGGCGAGCACGAAGGGATCCGGATCGACGCCCACCGGAGCCACCTGCGGCGGGAACGGCTGTCAGGCCAAGGAGACGATCATCAACGCGGCGTTCTTCGCGGGGACCGACCAGACATGGTGCTCCTCGAACACGAACGGGACAAACTGCGGGACCTCGTACTACAGCGGGGGAGTGGAGAACTACCCGAGGTACCACGAGGACTGGTCCGGGACCGACGCCTCCACCGGGCGGGCGCGGAAGTTCTGGTACCAGGGCTCACTGGTGTCGAGCGGCTCGCCCACCCACACGTGCTTTGCGTACACGGCCCAACTCACGACGATTGCCAACGATCCCAACTACACGTGCTCGGCGTACACGCGGCAGGGGTTCTGGAGCACTCAGCGCTATTCGCCGCCGACGCGCCGCTGGTTCTACGATGTCTCCTTCAATGACGCGGCGTTCCTGCCTCCGCTGACACCCCGGTTCACGTACCTGAACCTCGTGTTCTTTACCCAGGTATTCCAGTAGGCCGCACGTAGCGGAGCCGCCCCGGCCGCGGCGCTCGCCGCAGCCGGCCGTCCACGGTCCGTGGCGCGTGCAGGACCGCATTTCTCCGCCGGGGAATACGTGCGCGTGTCTCTTCTCAGCGACGTCAAAGCAGCCCGCGGGGCGACCCCGGCCGAGATCAGGCGCCGGATCCGAAGCGGCGAGTGGCAGGCACCGACCGCGGGGCTCGCGCCGGGGTACGCCCAGGCGAACCTCGTCGTGGTCCCCGGGGAGATCGCCTACGATTTCCTGGTGTTCTGCCAGCGAAACCCCAAGCCGTGCCCGCTCATCGACGTGACCGATCCGGGAAGCCCCGAACCGGCGTATGCCGCGCCCGGAGCCGACCTCCGCACGGACGTGCCGCGCTACCGCGTGTACCGGCGCGGGATCCTCGACGTCGAGGAAACCGAGATCACGCGGTACTGGAGGGCGGACCTCGTTGCGTTTCTGCTGGGGTGTTCGTTCACGTTTGAGTCGGCGATGGAGCACGCGGGCCTACCAGTGCGCCATATCTCCGATGCCCGCAACGTGCCGATGTACGTGACCGCCATCCCGTGCCGGCCGGCCGGAGTGTTTCACGGTCCGATGGTGGTCAGCATGCGGCCACTGCCCCGCGAGGGCGTGTCCCGAGCCGTCCTCGTGACCGGCCGGTACACTCGCGCGCACGGGGCGCCGGTGCACATCGGGGATCCCGCGGTGATCGGGATCCGCGACCTCGCCCGGCCGGAGTTCGGGGACCCGCCCAGGATCGAGCCGGGTGAGGTGCCCGTGTACTGGGCGTGCGGGGTGACGCCCCAGGCGGTCGCGCAGGCGGCCGGTGTGGAGCTGATGATCACCCACGCCCCTGGGCACATGTTCATCACGGATCTCCTGGACGAGGATCTCGCGGCCGGCTGAGCCATCGACAGACTCGATTTTGCGCGTGCCAGGACCCCGCGTACTTCTGTGGAGGGATGACCCGCGTGCAGCAGTATCGCATCGGCGTCGACGTCGGCGGCACGTTTACCGATCTCATCGCGGCCGAAGAGGGCGAGGGCACGCTCGTACCGGTCAAGGTTCCGAGCACCCCGCGTTCTCCGGCGGACGGCGTCCTCTCCGCACTCCACCGGTTTCTCGAAGGCCGCTCGGGCCGCCCCACGTACATCGTCCACGCCTCGACGATCGGCGCCAATCTCTTCCTGGGGCAGATCGGCCTCGACCTTCCCCGGGCGGCCCTCCTCACGACAGAAGGGTTCCGGGACGTCCTCGAGATCGGCCGGCAGCGGCGCGCCGAACTCTACAATCTCTTCTACGAACGTCCTCGGCCGCTCGTCGACCGGCGAAACCGCGTCGGCATCCCCGAGCGGATCGATGCCGGTGGGGGGGTCATCCGGCCGCTAGACGAGGGTGCCGTCCGGGCAGCCGCCGGGCGATTCGCCGCGGAACGGGTGGAGGCCGTCGCGATCGCCTTTCTCCACGCCTACGCCAATCCCGACCACGAGCGGCGGGCGAAGGCGATCGTACAGACCGCCCTGCCGGAAGCCGTGATCGTCGCCTCTCACGAGGTCGATCCCGAGTACCGTGAGTACGAGCGCACGAGCACCACCGTGATCAGCGCGCTCTTGTCGCCGGTCGTGTCGCGGTATCTGCGGGGTCTGTCGTCACGGCTGCGAGAGGAGGGCCGGGTCCTACCGCTGTACGCGATGCAGTCCAGCGGCGGGATCACCACGATCGAAGGCGCCGCCGCCAGCCCCGCGACCCTCATCGAGTCGGGTCCCGCCGCCGGAGTTGTGGGCGCGGCCGCCCTCGGCCGCCGGCTCGGTTATGCTCGGATGCTCAGCTTTGATATGGGCGGCACGACCGCAAAGGCGGGGGCCGTGATCGACGGCCGCCCGGAGGTCGTTGCCGAATATGAAGTGGGCGGCACCGTGCACGCCGGGAGGATCGTCCGGGGCAGCGGCTACCCGGTCCGAGCGCCGTTCATCGATCTGGCGGAGGTGAGCGCGGGTGGCGGTACGGTCGCATGGGTCGATGGCTCGGCACTCCGGTGCGGTCCGCTGAGCGCCGGGGCAGACCCCGGTCCCGCCTGTTACGGACGCGGGGGCGACCGGCCGACGGTGACGGACGCGCATCTGCTGCTCGGCTGGCTGTCACCCAAGGGCCTGCTCGGAGGACAGATGCCGCTGTCGGCTGCGGCCGCGGCGCGGGCGATGTCTTCGATCGCCGGACCCCTGGGGCTCGATCAAACCGCCACCGCCGCCGGCATGCTCCGCGTCGTCAACGCCCAGATGGTCCGGGCGCTCCGCATCGTCTCCCTCGAGCGTGGGTACGATCCTCGGGAGATGGCGATGATCGCCTTTGGCGGCGCCGGCCCGATGCACGCGGCCGCCTTAGCCGACGAGCTGGGGATCCGCGAGGTCGTGGTTCCCCCGAACCCCGGCGTGTTCTCGGCGGTGGGACTGCTCGCGGCGGATCTTCGGTGCGACCGGGTGGAGAGCGTGATGCGGCCGATCGAGCACCTCGACGCCGTGTGGCTGGAGGGGCGGTTCAAGCGGCTGGAAGCCGAGGCGCAGGAGGGCGTGCGAGACGGCGACGGCCGCCGCGCGGTCGTCGTGCGGCGCGCCCTGGATCTCCGGTACGTGGGGCAGTCCTACGAGCTGACGGTGCCTGGCGAGGTCCCGCTGCCGGCCGCCGCGGAGGCGTTTCGGGCCCGGCACGCCGAGATCTACGGGTATGCTCCCGACCGCGAGCCGGTCGAGGTGGTCAACGTGCGCGTCACCGCGATGGGGATCATGCCTCCGCTGTCGCTGTGGCAGGCGCCGGTGGGGAACCGGGACGCCGATGGCGGGGAGGTGCGCCGCGCCTGCTTTGACGGGCAGTGGATGGAGGCACCGGTTGCGGCCCGGTCCTCCCTGGTCTCCGGGAGAGTCGTGTCCGGGCCGGCGATTGTTGAAGAGAACGAAGCGACCACGGTGGTGCCGCCGGGATGGACCGTGGAACTCGGGGAGGCCTGGACCTTGCGGCTGCGTCGAGGTGCATCGTGATGCCCGATCCGGTGACTGTGGAAGTGATTCGCAATGCGATGATCTATGCGGCCGAGGAGATGGGCATCGCGCTCCGGAACGCATCGTATTCGCCCAACATCAAGGAGCGGATGGACCATTCGTGTGCGCTGTTCGACGCCGCGGGCCGGTTGATCGCGCAGGCCGAGCATATCCCGGCACATTTGGGATCGCTCCCGTGGGGGGTGCATAATACGCTCGCCCTGCTGCGGCCCCAGCCGCAGCATCCGGGGGACCTCTTCATCCTCAACGATCCGTACATCGCGGGCACGCACCTGAACGACATCATGGTGATCAGGCCGCTGTTCTGGGGTGGTGCCCTTGTCGGCTACAGCGTGAACAAAGCGCACCACGTGGACGTCGGGGGCCGGACGCCCGGCAGCCTCAGCAGCGACGCGCGGGAGCTGTGCGAGGAGGGGGTCATCATTCCGCTCCTGCGGATCCTGCGCGAGGGCGTCGAGGTCCCCGAGACGGTCGAGATGATCCTCGCCAACGTGCGGTCTCCCGATACCACGCGCGGGGATCTGCGGGCCCAGATCGCCGCCGCGTCGCTGGGAGAACGGCGGGTCGCCGAGGTGCTGGACCGGTACGGTCGCGATGCCGTCGAGGGCGCCTGGGACGCGATGCTCGATCAGGGGGAGGCATCCGCGCGGCGGGGATTTGCGATCCTCCCCCCCGGGCGCTACACGGCGGAGGATTGTCTGGAGGACGATCTGGGCGAAGGGGGCCTCTGCTGGATCCGCGTCGCCCTGACCGTCGCGCGCGACGGGATCACGGTCGACTTCACCGGCACGGACCCGCAGGTGCCTCGGCCGATCAACGCGATCTTCGGCGTCACCAACGCCGCCGTGCTGTACGCGCTCAAGGCCGTGTGCGATCCCCACTCGGTCATGAACGACGGCTGGCTGCGGCCGGTGACGATCCGGGTCCCTCCCGGTACCGTGATCAACCCCATCAAGCCGGCGCCGGTGGGCGTCGGCAACACCGAGACCAACCAGCGTGTCGCGGACACGGTGCTGCGGGCACTGGCCGGCGCCGTCCCCGCCCGGGTCGCGGCCGCCAGCAACGGCTCCATGAGCAATGTCACGATGGGCGGGTCCGACGCGCGCCGCCACCAAACGTGGACCTTCTATGAAACGATCGCGGGGGGCATGGGGGGCCGGCCCGGCCTCGACGGTATCGACGGGATCCACTGCAACATGACCAATACGATGAACACGCCGATCGAAGCGATCGAGCAGACGCTGCCGATCCGGTTCCGGACGTACGAGTTGAGACCGGGGACGGGAGGAAGGGGCCGGTGGCGAGGCGGGTGCGGGGTCCGCCGGGAATGGGAACTGCTTGCGGACGAGGCGACCATCTCGATCCTCACCGAGCGGACGCGGGTCGCGCCGTGGGGGCTGGCAGGGGGAGGGGAGGGCGGCCTGGCCCGCCATCTCATCCGGCGGGCCGGCGGAGCGGAGGAGATCCTGCCCTCCAAGCACACGGCGCTTCTCCGGCGCGGCGATGTCCTAGTCATGCAGACGCCCGGAGGCGCCGGATATGGGGATCCGGCCGAGCGGGATCCGGAGGCAATCCGGCGGGATCACGAGAGCGGTCTCGTTGACTGAGTACACTCGCCGGCTATGTCGGTAGAGTAACGGACAGCCCGCGAAACGTCAGCCGACAGCCGCCGGTGGCGCCGCGCCACACCGGCGCATCACGCCCCGCGCACCTCGATCCCGGCGACCCGTTCCCACACCTTCACCAGCGCCGTGGTGTCCTCGCCGTCAAACCCGAAACTCCGCGCCATGGTGAAGCCGAGAAGGGCGGCGGCCGTCATCGGCACCGGCTGGTTCGCCTCCTGCGCGACCTCCTGGGCCAGCCGGAGGTCCTTGTGCGCCAGGTCGACGCGGAACATCGGCGCGAAGTTTCGCCGGAGGATGCGCTCTCCCCGACCGGGGATTTGGGCGGTCGCTCCCGAGCCGGCGGCGAGCGCTTCGACGAGTTTCGCGGGATCCAGTCCCGCGCGGACGCCGAGCGGCAGCACCTCCGCCAGGGCGGCCATCGAGGCGAGCGACAGCATATTGTTCATGAGCTTGGTCACGTGCCCGGTGGCGGTCCCGCCCATATGCAAGACCGTCCGCCCCATCGCCTCGAACGCCGCCCGCACGCGGCGAAACGCCTCGGGATCGCCACCCACGTAGATCGTGAGGGTGCCCTCTCGTGCGCCGCGGACCCCCCCGGTGATCGGGGCGTCGAGCATCGCGATCTCGCGCGCCCGCAGGCGCTCCGCCAGCACACGCGTGGAGGCTGGACGGCTGGTGCCCATATCGACAAAGACGCCGCCCCGTTGCCCACGCTCGAGCATGCCTCCCGGGCCGAGAACGACCTCCTCGACTTCCGCCGACGTCGGCACGCAGGCGATCACCACCGGGCACTCCTCCGCCACCGCGCCCAGAGAGGAGGCGATTTTGGCCCCCAGGGCCTCGAGGTTTCTCGCGGGCGCGGGGTTGCGGTGGACGAGGGTGGTGACGGGGAATCCCTTTCGGAGCAGGTTGGCGGCCATGGGTTCGCCCATGGCCCCGGGCCCGATAAAACCGATGCGCTCCACCATGCCACGATCTTCGGTCCGGTGGGAAGGGCTTCCTCTCCTGGAGAAGATACGAGAGACGGGGGAGGCGTGGCGATGGCTCATCTGGTCGACATCAACTGCGACCTGGGCGAGGGGTTCGGCACCTACACGATCGGCGACGATGACGGCATGATGCCCGTGATCGCCTCCGCCAACGTCGCGTGCGGGTTTCACGGAGGGGACCCGCTCGTGATGGAGCGGACCGTCCGCCTCGCCGGGGAGCATGGTGTGCAGGTCGGCGCCCATCCCGGGTTTCCCGACCTCGCCGGATTCGGCCGGCGCGACATGGAACTCTCAAACGATGAACTGCGGACGGGGTTGATCTATCAGATCGGGGCCCTCGCGGCGATTGCGCGGACCCTCGGGGTCCCCCTCCAGCATGTGAAGCCGCACGGCGCCTTGTACAATATGGCCGCCCGTGACGAGCGGCTGGCACGGGTGATCGCCTCTGCGGTCGCGGCGGTCGATTCCCGGCTCATCTTGGTCTCACTCGATGGCTCGATGCTTGGGCGGGCCGGGCACGAAGCCGGCCTCCGCGTGGCCAGAGAGGCCTTCGGCGACCGCGCGTATCAACGGAGCGGCGCCCTGGTCGGCCGGTCTCACGCGGGGGCCCTGGTCACCGACCCCGCCGCAGTGGCCCGACGCGTGGTGCGGATGGTGATCGACGGCGTCATCGACGCCCTCGATGGGGGCGAGGTCCGGGTGTCCGCCCACACGATCTGTTTTCACGGGGACACCCCCGGCGCGCCCGCGCTAGTGAGGGCGGCCCGCGAGGGGTTGAGCCGCGCCGGCGTCGAGATCGCTCCGATGGGGCGGGTGGTATGACCGCGGAGGCTCCCCGTGAGGGCTACGATTGGCGGCGCACCATCGCCTGGGTCGATCAGAACGGAAATGAGACGGAACGGGCGCGGCTGCGCGGCCTCCTCGGCCGGCCGTGGCCGGACGCGAGGATCATCCGCACGCTGGACGCACGGCAGAATCTCGATGGAGGGTTCCCAAGCGACCTGGTCCAGGGCCGCCCCTCGTCGATCGACACCACCGCGCAGGTATTGCGCGGGATGCAGGATCTGCGAATGCTCGGCAGCCTGCAGGCGCAGCGCGTCGTCATGTTCCTGTTCACCGCGCAGCGGCCCGATGGGTCGTGGGACGAGCCCGCGGGGTTGTTGAAGTTCGGCCCGCCGCCCCGCCTCGTCCCGGGAGATCCCCGGGTCCAGGCATTCTGCACGGCGGTCGCGGCGTACTGGCTGGTGCTGCTGGGATACCGGGCCGATCACGCCGTGTCGCGGGCGTTGGGCTATCTCCGGACGCGGCAGGCGGCCGATGGGCGGTTCTTGGGCTTCATCCGAACCACATGGGTGGCCGCGGCCGCGTTCCGGCTCGTCGAGGGGCCGAGTGCCGCGGTGGCGGCGCGGGCCGTCGACGCGCTCGGAACCCTGAAAGCCGAACAGTGGCAGCCGGGGGCGCTCACCGGGATGCTCAACGCCCTTGCGGAGGCGGGCGTGCCCGCGCACGTGCCGGTGGTCCGGCAGGGCCTGGAACGGCTGCGCCTTCTCGCGGGGCCGGACGGGTCCTGGTCGTCGGAGGATGGGGATTTCTACAACGTCGACGTCACGCTCAGGGCGCTTCGGGTCTTTCTGCTCTACGGCGTGGTGTCACCCCCGGCCCTCTCCCTGGTTTCACCGGCCGGCGGTGCATGAGAGGGGAAGGCTCCCCGCGCCGCGGGGGCGAAAAGCTGATTTTCGGGGGAGATCATGAGTGACCACGTGGTGAAGCAGCTGCAGGGCGTCGTATCGGAGGCGGTCGAGGAACGCCGGGGGCTGGTTGTCTACTCGCGTCTCCAGCCGGTGGAAATCGACCGGATGGCCCGACGGGTCGAGCGCGAGACCATTGAAAAGATTCGCGGGCTCATCCCCGAGTCGACCGACGATCAACGGGTGGTCGGGCTGCGCAACCGTCTCCGACGCATGGAAGACGAACTCGAGCAGCTCGAGGGACTCGCCGATATTCGCGATCAGAGCCGGAGTTTGCAGAGCGATGAAATCGTGTGGCAGGCGTTTGAGGATATCGCCTGGATGTTGGGGATCGAATAATGGGGGAGCGGTTTAGCGGCGGCGGCCTCCGCGCTTCGCTTCGGTGTTCCGCTTGAGATCGAGGAGGCGCTCTTCGCTCTCCTTGAGGAACTTGGCGAGCTTCTCGTCGAACGAGGCCTTGGCGCGGACCCGGGCCTGGCGTTCCGAGGGATCGAGTGCCTGCTTGACGGAGAGATCGAGCTTGCCTTTGTCGTTGTACCCGAGGACCTTCACCTTGACGCGTTCCTGTTCCTTGAGATAATCCCGCACGTCCTTGACGTAGGTGTCTGCGATCTCAGAGATGTGAACGAGCCCGCTCTTGCCGTCGGGGAGTTCTACAAAGGCGCCGTAGTGGGTGATCTTGACAACCACACCTTCGAGGATCGTCCCTGCATCAAGACTCATACTCTGTGCTCGTTCCCTCCCTCAAGAGATGTGTCGGAATTATAGCCTACGCCCCTGGGGGTGTCAATGCGCGATGCGCCGTGGGAGGCGGAGGCAACGACACCGAACAGCCGTGTGGGCGTATGCGAATCCCGCGATGTTACGGGGAGGTCCGCGGCAGTCGTTCGAGGGCGCGCTCCAGGGCCGCCCGGGCCGCCTGGCCTGCACCCCAGAGGATCCGGCCCCACACCGCGAGTGGTCCTTCCGGCTTTGTCACCGCGGTACTCGGCGGATCGCGCTCGATCGCACGGTGGGTCGATCCGCCCGGCACGATGACGAGTTCTATCTCCCCGGGCCCCAGCATCCCGAGCTGTTCGCGCGCCAGGCGCTCGAGATACTGATCGTCCGTCCTTAGGCGCCGGATCTCCGCGAGGAGGGCGGCGTTCCCGGCCAGCAAATCCTCTCGGTGTCGCTCCAGGCGAGCCGCCTCGCGTGCGAGCGCATAAGTGCGGAAGTACTGCAGGGCAACCCCAAGAACCGTCCACCCCACCAGGGACGCGGCGGCGATCATCAACAGGCGCGTCCCAATAGACGGCGTCCTTCTGAGAGGACTCACCGGCGCACCCCCTGTCGCATCTGCGCAAGTGGAGGTCGCGACGCCGGCGAGGCGATCACCCAGAGGAGCGGAAGGGTGAGCCCGATCAGGCTGATCACGACGGCGGCGCGGGCGTACGATCCGACGTTCGCGGAGCGGAGGAGGATCCTCCAGACCGGCGTAAGGGTGCCGTCCTGCTGAAGATGCAGCCACACCAGCGCGACCTGACGGAGGTATCGCGTCGTTTCTGGAAACGGGGGGATGCCTTCGTGGCGCTCGACCGTCCCCGCGCCGGCATTGTACGCAGCGAGCGCATAGGGGAGGTTGCCCTTGAACTGATCGACGAGCCGGCGCAGGTAGGCCGTACCGGTTTCGAGGTTCGATGCGGGATCATCCATGCATGGGGGATCGGTGAGCCGCGCAATCTCGGGGGCACACGCGGGCTCGCCGGCGAGCTCCCGCCAGGTGGCGGGGACCACCTGCATCAAGCCGTAGGCCCCTCGGGACGACCGGGCCTGCGCGTGAAATCCGCTCTCTGTGAATACCACGGCGGCGACGAGCGCCGGGTTCAGGCGGTGGTTCCGGGCGGCGCGGTTGATGAGCTCGGCATACGGGATGCCGTGAACCGAACGGGGGATCGTCCCGTCACGCGGAAGACGCGAAACCGCGGCCATGACATCTGCCGCAGTCACGTAGAGGATCGTTGCTGCGAGTAGGAGGGCCGCCAGGCATACGAGCATATAGCCGACCAGCCATCGCGGCGCCCCTCCCAGGCGGCGATCGATGGGCATCGTGCTGACGGAGTTCTGGAGGCGCCGGGGAAATCCTTTACGGCCAGCGGCCTGTGCGCGCGAACGCTGCGGCCCCTGCGTACCGGGCCCGGCCGCCGAGCGTCTCCTCGATCCGCAACAACTGGTTGTACTTGCACACCCGCTCGGATCTGGCGGGCGCGCCGGTCTTGATCTGCCCTGCGTCGGTGGCGACCACGAGATCGGCGATCGTCGTGTCTTCGGTTTCCCCGGAGCGGTGGGAGATGACCGCGTTCCATCCGTGCTCGCGCGTGGTGCGGATCGCCTCCAGCGTCTCGGTCAGGGTCCCGATCTGGTTCACCTTGATCAGCACGGCGTTGCTGGCCGATCGGGCGATGCCCCTGGCGATGAGGGCCGGGTTGGTGACGTAAATGTCATCTCCCACCAATTGGACCCGATCCCCAACACGGTCGGTCAGCGCCGCCCACCCATCCCATGCGTCCTCCGCGAGCCCATCTTCAATGGAGAGGATGGGGAACCGGTCCAGCAGGGCGGCGTAATAGTCGATCATCTCCTCCGTGGTCCGGATGTCTTGACCCTGCCGGAGCAGATACCGGCCGTCCCGAAAGAACGTGGTCGAGGCGGGATCGATGGCCAGGCCGAGATCTTTTCCGGGTGCGTATCCGGTCCGCTCGATGGCACGCATGAGGAGATCCAAGGCGTCCTCGTTGCTCCCGAGGCGGGGGGCGAACCCCCCTTCGTCGCCGACTCCGGTTTCGAGCCCGCGATCCTTGAGGACCTGATGCAGGGCATGGTATGTCTCGGCGCCCATGCGCAGAGCTTCGGCGAAGGTAGCCGCCCCAACCGGAACGACCATAAATTCCTGGAAGTCCAGCGCGTTGTCGGCGTGCTTGCCGCCGTTGAGGATGTTCATCAGGGGGACCGGCAGGGTGGAAGCGCTCGCGGCGCCGCGCGCGATCGATTGGAACAGCGGCACGCCTTGCTCGGCGGCGGCCGCCCGGGCGGTCGCCAGCGACACCCCGAGGATGGCATTGGCCCCCAGCCGGCCTTTGTTGGGCGTGCCGTCCAACGCCAGCATGAGACGGTCTACGCCTGCCTGATCCTGCGCGTCGCGGCCCGTGACCGCGGGCCCGATCGTCTCGCGCACATGCCCCACGGCCGCGCGGACCCCGAGACCCGCATACCGGCGCGCGTCGCGGTCCCTGAGTTCCACCGCTTCATGCAGCCCGGTGCTGGCCCCTGAGGGGACCGCTGCGCGTCCGGCCGCTCCGGATTCGAGCACCACGTCCACTTCGACCGTCGGGTTCCCGCGCGAGTCCAGGATCTCTCGGGCCGTCACCGCCTTGATCGTCGACACGATGGCGCGCTCCTCCCTTCGGATCATTCCAACGCGTGATCCTCGAGCACCTCAACGTAGTCTTCGCTGACCCGGCGCGCGCTTGGGAGCGACCGTACCCGTGCCCGCACGCGCCGCGCGCCCAATTCCACGGTGATGATGTCTCCCGGCCGCACTTCGGCGGCGGGAGCCGCGGGGCGGCCGTTCAGGGCCACCCGCCCACCGTGGCACAGGCTGTTGGCCAGCGTCCTTCGCCGGACGAGCCGGCTCAACTGCAGGAACTTATCGAGCCGCACGCCACATCGCGAGCACCTCATCGGCTGGGAGCTCGCGGAGATCTCGGCCCTGGGCCCGGGCGGACGCCTCCAGCCGCATGAACCGGTCGCGGAACTTGGCGCACGCGTCCCGCAGCGCCTGCTCGCCATCGAGGTGGAGATACCGGGAAAGGTTGGCAACGGTGAACAGAAGATCGCCGAGTTCCTCGGCGGTGTCCGCCCCGCCTTTCTCCCCGGCC
>DASSXJ010000097.1 GCA_035703895.1 bacterium
GACCTCGGGAACCGACCCGTGGCGCATCGCGATGACCGGCGTCCCACACGCCATGGCTTCAATCATCGTAATCCCGAATGGCTCAGGCCAGTTGATGAGAAAGAGATACGCAAACGCGTTCCCCAAAAACTCATCCTTCTGCGCTTCGTCAATCTCTCCCACAAACTCAACCAGTGGATCCCGGAGCAGCGGTTGGATCTTCTCGGTGAAATACTCTTCGTCCACGGGATCAATCTTCGCGGCGATCCGTAGGGGCATGCCTACCGCACGGGCAATGGCAATCGCTCGGTCGGCACACTTCTCCGGCGAAATCCGCCCCAGAAAGGCCAGGTAGTCCCCGCGTCGCTCTTTGAGCGTAAAGTGCCGCAGATCGATCCCGTTCGAGACGAGGGGGACCTCAGGATACGAGGGGAACCTCAGGATACTCCGCATAGACGTGCTGAAGCTCCGGGAGATCCAGGCGCCCGTGCAACGTGGTGACGATCGGTGTCCGGGTCAAGCGCGATAAGGGGAAGGCAAAATAATCGATATGGCTGTGAATGAGATCGAACTCTTCGGCTCGGTCGCTTACCTTCCCCAGTTCAATCACGGTGTACGCCATGTGATTTTGCACTCCGCGATCCAGCCGGAGCCCTTGCGGGCAACACGCGATCAACTCGGCCGCCGTCGTGGAGTCTCCGCTGGCAAACAGCACGACCTCATGCCCGCGACGGACGAGTTCCTCTGTCACCCCTGAGACGATCCGCTCCGTGCCACCATACCACTTCGGGGGCACACTTTCGGAGAGAGGTACGACCTGTGCAATCCGCATGGATCCTCAGAAGGCGTCGTGGCGTCCCGTTCCCTCGCTACCTTGAGCTATCCCCCTGCATCTGCGTACTACAACATCAAGGTCGGCTCGGTCCGGTTTCAGCTCGGCGCCCAGAAGAAGGATATCATCCCGGTGTTCCTGCAGGACAAGGCTCTTCGGGACTTCCGGGCCGCGAACGGCTGGCAGGCGGGCGTTGATGGATCGGTGGTGCTCGTGAACACGGGGGCCCCCTGGATCCTCTCACCTGCTTCATGAACCGGTCCAGCGCCGCATTCACGCTCGCGTCAATCTCGTGCGCCGTTTTGGCCTGGGACACACTCGGCAGCATCATGCTACCCAAGAGAGAAAACCAGACGGCCCAAACAATGCTCCTGCTGAAGCTCCGCGTTCGCATCGCTGTTGCCCTCCTTCAAGATCGTTTGCTCGCTTTTCTAACATTTACCGTGGGGGAGGACCGGTTCTCCCTACCCCTCGAACGTGGACGCAAATGTTTGTCTGCCAACACTATGCTAGTTTGGCACCCCTCGTCCCGACGAGCTGTCGCATCAGCCACAGCACGACCACGGCCCCGACAAAGGCGACGACGACGGACCCAATGTTCACACCCGTGGCGCCGGGGTGCCCAAAGTAGTTGAAGATCCATCCGCCCCCGATGGCGCCGACGACCCCGATCACCAGATCTCCGGGAACGCCCCTGGGCCCCTCACCCAGAATCACCCTCTTCGCCAGCCAGCCTGCGATAATCCCGACGATCATCCATGCCAGAATACTCATCGCACGATCCCCTTTCTCCTACTCTTTTGCGGATAATCGTTCCTGACTGTGCTACTGGCGTACGATGCGCGTGGCTTCCGGATACGTAAGCCACTGGCTTGTCCGTTGGTGGGTCAAATACCGGAGATAGCCGGCTAGAGACATGTGATCCGTCTCGGCACTGAAGGGTTTCAAATTCGTCACGTTCGCATACGGGCCCGGCGTCCCTGGGGGTGCCGGAACAGCTAGCTGCTGAAGTTTCAGTTGCTGCTGCGGAGCCATTCGATACATCTGCGCAGAAGCTGATCCCACGGACAGGACCGAGAAGATACACAGGGTCGCAATCGCAATCACGATGTTTTTCACGATCGTTCCTCCTTCTTGATGGTGGTTCCCTTGCCATCACTTGGCAATCTCGCACCTCCGTCGACACCGATCCGGATCCTGGCGGCTACCCGGGTGCTTTATCATCACCCGTCCTCGTCGCGAGTCGGCGTCTGATTTCGCTAAAGGTCCGGCCCCTCCAGTTGGTCGATCCGAGCCTCCTCGGCTCGAAGGGCCCACCCGCAGTTACGCGGCGAGGCGTTTCGACATTCGAATCGCCGTCCCATGATCGCCCAATGTGGAGCGTGTGATTTCTACTTGATCCATCATGCGCCCGATCAGATGGAGGCCCCAGTTCAGAGATTCAGTCGTTCCGAGCGCATCGGGCTCCCGCGCGCCGCTTGTCACGGGTTTGCCATCGTTCTGAATCAGGACGGAAAACATCCCGCCGTCCAGCTTCACCGTCGCCTCAATGGGGCCGACGCCGTTTTGGTACGCATGGAACCGGGCATTGGCGAGGGCTTCCCCAACGGAGAGCTCAATGCATCGCGCGTCAACATCTCGAGCCCCTCCGATCCGCGCCGTCGCAGCGATGACTTTTCGCACCGCCCGGATCACATGCGGGTCGGTCTCGAGCTGGATGGTAAAGGTCCACGATCCGTGCTCACTCATCACAGGCGTGTCTGCCTCTCTACTGGGGGAGCCGCGCTCAACCATGTGGTTCGCGACCGGGGAGCGAGGCCGTGACGTCGTCTTCCCCGCTCTTATCGGGTTGATCGCCGTTAAGTTGCGCGCGCCCAGAAAGTGCCTCGACCGAGTTCAGGACCGGCAGGTGGTCCGCGAGCTGGACCATCTCCAGGATCCGTTCGATATGGGGAGGTGGCGCCACGAGCACCAACTCACGGCTACCCTGCCGACACAGCGTGGCTCCCTCCTCCAGGGCTCGTAACCCGCCGCCGTCGATATACTCGAGCTCGCTCAGGTCGACGACGACGTAGCCATTGTGGGTGGTGCTGCTCGCCGTGCTCCGCATGCACGCCCGAAATTCCGGGGCGGTGAGGAGATCAACGTCACCCCGCACATGCACAATAGGCGCCAAGGGACTGTCCTCCACCCAACATCTAAATATCGCCATCGACTTCCCCTTCTCCGTGGCTAGACGCCATGGGCGCACGCATCCACAGAAGGACACCTCAGCACATGCTCTCCCCTAAAACGTACCAGGGATAAGGTCAGGAGAAAGACAAGATACACACCGAGAGTGACAAGACGGTGACAAGAAAGAGGGAGGAACGCATCACGGGCGCGTCAAGAACAGTTGATGCCGTCAGTCTTGAACCCGAAGACGGTAGCCGACACCGGACAAAGCCCCATCCTGCTGTTGCCTCTCTGTCCAAGCAGGCGTAGACTTAAAGGTGCTTCCCCTTCCTTACGTCCACGACCATCCCCCCCGGCAATAGGTCGGCTCCACGGAGGAGAAGGCCCGATTGAAAGACGCCGACTCCTGGAGGATGTCTATCATAGCGCTCGACAAGGATCGCACCCGTGTGTGGGCCTCATTACGGGATCGATCACAAGAGCGTCGACAGTTCTGCGTTGGCCAGGGCCTTGCTCTAGCGAGCGAAGCGGCGGCGCGCCACTTCCTCTACTGCACCGACTACGGTCTCGCAACGTGGAAGCGGCATCGAGACGGACCGGGTCAGGCGATGATCACTAACCGCGACCGCGACTATCTGGTTCGGCAAGGCCTGTAGGACTACTACCCGGGTAGTTGATCTTTGGCATCTGTGGGATAGGCCCGCGTTGATGGGCCAGCTTGGAGCGGTAGCTCGCCCGGCGGGGCTTTCTGCTGGACGCGAGGCATTGCACACTTGCGCCCGTGCGTCGTTTTGACGTGATTTCCGCGTGGAGGCGAAACCCGTGAAGGGAAAGGCCGCACCGTCCAAGGCCAGGACCAGGACTGCCGCATCGAAGAAGGGTGCCCGCGTCAAGCCGGGTCCGCTTCGCTTCGTCACCAGGGGGTTGGCCCGGTCGAAGCTTCAGGGATCACCAGGCCCGGGCGGCCGAAAGCGCCATCCTCGGTTGATGAGGACGATCGTGCTGGATACCAAGGCCGAGCGGGCTCCGGTGGCCGTGTTCCAGGCGCCTCCGCAGGCGGCCGAGTCCCACACCGGCGTGCGGACGCTCAAGGGGCTCGGCGAGGTGAAGGTGAGCCGGTACGGCAAGCGGAGCCGGGTCAGCTTCGCCAAGATCCCCGCCGTGCTCGACGTCCCGAATCTCGTCGAGATCCAGCGTGAGTCCTTCAAGTGGTTCTTGAAGGAGGGCATCCGCAAGGTCTTCGAGGAGGTCTCGCCGATCAAGGACTTCACCGGCAACCTGGAGCTCCACTTCGCGGTCGGCCGGCGGCGGTCGCGGACCCCCCAGGAAGACGAGCAGGGGGATCTCCGCCTGGAGTTCGACGGCTACCGGCTGGAGCAGCTGAAGTACTCCGTGGATGAGTGCCGCGAACGCGACTACAACTACAGCGCCGCGCTCAAGGTCCAGGTCCGGCTGGTGAACAAAGAGACCGGCGAGGTCAAAGAGCAGGAAGTCTTCATGGGGGACTTCCCGCTGATGACCGAGCAGGGGACCTTCGTGATCAACGGGGCCGAGCGCGTGGTCGTCAGCCAGTTGGTCCGGTCGCCGGGCGTCTATTACAGCATGTCCCCGGACCCCAATGGGCGGCTGCTCCCGTCCGCCACGGTGATCCCTCATCGGGGCGCCTGGCTGGAACTCGAGATCGACGGCAACAACATCATCTACGTCCGCATCGACCGGACCCGCAAGCTGCCGGTGACGGTGCTGCTGCGCGCGATCTCACAGGCCAAAACCGAAGATCGGCGGGGCGACCATCACGGGCTCACCGGCGACGAGGAGATCCTCAAGTACTACGGAAACGACAAGGCCGTCGCCGCCACGCTGCACAAGGACGACAGCAAGACCCCCGAGGACGCCCTGCTGGCGATCTAC
>DASSXJ010000098.1 GCA_035703895.1 bacterium
TAATGCCGGAAGGGAGGCACCATCGCGGTTTGATGCTCTTTCGGCCGGCTATGATCCCGGTACGATCCGTCATCTCAACGACTTGGGTGTCGGCGCAGGATGGCACTGTCTAGAGGTAGGGGCCGGTCACGGATCCATTGCACGCTGGCTCAGCGAGCGGATCGGGCCGTCAGGCCGCGTCCTCGCCACCGACATTGACACACGGCACCTCGCATTCCTCAACCGTCCAAACGTCGAGGTTCTGCGGCATGATATCGCCTCTGACCCACTTCCGGAGCGAGCGTTTGATCTCGCCCATTGTCGGCTTGTTCTCATGCACCTGCCGCAGCGGGATCTCGCGTTGGCGCGCATGATATCGGCCCTTAAGCCCGAAGGAGTGTTGCTCGCTGAAGAATTCGATGCGGTTTCCATGCCGGCTGACTCGACCATCAACCCGGCAGAGGATCCCCTGAAAACGCATACCGCATTGTTCACGCTGCTGCATAGAAAGGGTGTCGATGTGAGGTACGGCCGGCTGCTCCCCAGCAAGCTGCGCGATTCCGGCTTAGTTAACGTCCGTGCTGAAGGACGCGTGTTCATGTGGAGCGGCGCTTCACCGTTTGCGGATCACCACAAAGCCAATTTTGATCAGCTGCGGCGCGACATGGTTGAGACAGGGCTTATCACCGAGGAGAGTTCGAGCGCGATCGCGCGCGATTGGACAACCCACAATTCTTTCGGCTCTCGCCGGTGATGTGGGCCGTCTGGGGACGGCGCCCATGAGGCGACTTGGCGAAGGCGAGAGCACCGGCGGATGTCTTATGACGCGACGCGGACAATCAGCTTGCCGAAATTGCGCCCCTGGAGCAGCCCAATCAAGGCCTCGGGGGCACGCTCCAATCCATCAACGACATCTTCCCGGTACTTGATGCGGCCCTCACGGACCCACGCGAAGACCTCGCGCATGAACTCGTCTGACCGATCGGCATGATCGGAGACGATGAATCCACGCACGGTGAGCCGCTTGGTCAGCACCGATCCCAGGTTTGGCCCGGGCTTTGGGGTCACGTCGTTGTACTGTGCGATGAGGCCGCAGACCGGCACCCGTGCGAAATCGTTGAGCAGCGGCCACACCGCCTGCTGGACCGAACCGCCGACGTTCTCGAAATAGATGTCTATGCCATTTGGGCAGGCCCGACTGAGCGCTGCCCTGAGTTCCGGCAAGCGATGATCGACACAGGCATCGAAGCCGAGTGTGTCCACAACGTAATCGCACTTCGCGGCGCTCCCGGCGATCCCCACGACACGACACCCCTTGATCTTGGCAATCTGACCCACCACTGAGCCGACTGCTCCTGACGCCGCGGAGACGACCACCGTCTCGCCCGGGCGCGGTCGGCCGATATCGAGTAGCCCAACATAGGCGGTCATGCCCGGCATGCCGAGCACACCCAGCGCGGTGGAGATCGGAGCGAGTGTCGGATCGAGCTTGCGCAGCGCCCGGCCGGAAATGGCCGCGTAGTCTTGCCAGCCTCCTGGTCCGACCACGATATCGCCTGCGGCGAAACCGGAGTCATGCGACGAGACGACTCTTCCGACGGTACGGCCAACCATGACCCCGCCGACCGGCACCGACGCGGCGTATGACTTCCCGGCGTTCATCCGGCCGCGCATATAGGGGTCGAGGGAGAGCCACAGCGTGCGCGTCAGCGCTTCGCCGTCACCCGGCTCGGGTATTGGACTTTCGGTCAGGCCGAAATTCGCAGGCGTCGGCGCCCCAACGGGCCGGCTCTTCAGCACGATTTGGCGGTTTTGGTGGTCATGCATGGCCTCACCACCCTCGAGGACGAAGGATGGCATAGAACGAAACGGCGCACACGACTCCCCAGAACGCCGCGATGAGGAGGGGGAGGCGAAGGATGCATCGGGTGTCTTTCTTCCCGTGGCGGTCCGCGAGAACGTAGAAGACGGCGGCCGCGCCCGCGGCAACGGGCAGCGCAAACTTCTGGGTCAGCAGAATAATCGTCGCGGCCTTACAGAATGTAAACGCCATCCCCTCGTAGACTTCACCCCGCGTCCGAGGATGCGGCACTGCTTCCATCTGCGCTTTCATCGGAGAGCGCCTCCTGTACGTGAGAGGGTCGCTGCACGCGCCGCTTTCGAAACAGGCTTCGAGGCCGGGTAGAGATCCGCGGCTCAGGGCCGCGGGGCCGGGCGAGGCCCTCCAGTCCCCTGAGCGGCCTTGAATGCCGCCCACGCGATCACAAGCAGGCCGCCGCCGATGAGGATAGCCCAGACCGAGCCCCCTGAGCCAACCAGGAGAAGGCAGGCGCCGGCGGCGCCGAAGAGAAGCGCTACGAAACCAAAAAAGGCAACCGCCAGCCCCCTTCCCACATCTTCCCAGATGGATGTTCGTTTGAGCCGAATGCCGCAGTTTGGGCAGAACTCGGCGTCGCTTTCGACGAATGAGCCACAGGTGGGGCATGCCGATCTTCCCCCGTCCGTCATGGAACCGCGTCTGCCGGGAGGCGGGCTGGCCGGGTCAGGTGCCTGCGGAAATGCCGGCCCGAGGCTATGAGGCCGGTCGTTCCCAGCAGGATCACGCCGAGCGCCCCCCATTGGGCGAGCGAGAGCCCTTCGGGGCCGATCGTTCGTACCCGAAAGAACTCCACGAGAAAACGACTCGTGCCGGCCAGGACGAGGTAGAGGCGGAAGAGGTCGCCTTCCCTCGGCAGCCGCCCGCGGAGGCGGATCAGCAGCACGAATATCGCCGCCGCGCCCGCCGATGAGTAGATCTGCGCCGGATGACGCCACGCTCCGTGCTGATACACTGCCCACGGCAACGTGCAGATCGTGCCGTAGCAATCGCTGTTCAGAAAGCAGCCGATGCGGCCCACGGCCTCCCCCGCCGGGAGCGCAAGCGCGAAGAGATCCCCGAGCGAGCGCCGAATCCCGAGGCGGCGCTTCGCGATCTCGACCGCAAGCCAACCCCCGAGGATACCCCCGAGGATCGCCCGCCCTCCTGTATAGGGGTTCAGGAACGCTCCCGGGTACTGGAGGGCGAGCAGCCACTGCCCGAACGTCCACTCGGCCAGGCGCGCTCCCAGCACCCCGCCGCAGAGCCCCGCGATCGCGACGTAGGCCACCCCCTCCGTCGCCAGACCCCGGCGGCGGGCTGCCAGGTAGAACACGACCGCACCCACGACGTAGGCGAGCGCAGTGAAGAGCATTCCAAGCGGCGTGCTCATCCCGTGACCACCCCCAGCGGCGCGGCTGCGGGGTCCGGCCCGTCGCTCGCATCGGCGAAGAGCCAGCGCCAGCAGAAGGAGTACCTGCGGGGATCGTCCTCAAAAGTGCCGGTGTGGACGCAGCACTGGCGGATGCGCGCCTCGTGGAACGTGTGCGCATCCATGAACATCTTGACCGTGATCCGGAAGGTGCGCTCGGCCAGCCGCTCGAGCGCGCGGTCCTGCCCCCCCACCAGCGTCCACAGCCCGCCCAGGAGTTGCGAGAGGCCGGGCAAGCAGGCGCACATCCTGGCAATATCCCGGGCGAGGTCCACCGCGCCCACAGGGAGCTGCTCCGAAAAGACCCGTTGAAAGGCCCCCGACTTCAGCATCTCGCCCACAGTCGACCCTACCCCATCGAACGCGATCGTATTCGACACGACGCCGATCCACTGCCTGAGCTCGTCTTTGCCGATGAGCTTCGGGAGGGACCGCCACGTCCCGTCCGCCGTCTTGAGGAGATAGGTGATGTCGCAGCAGTCCCGGTGCGAACACGGGAGCGGAATGAAGTCCGTCCACTCCACGACCCCCTGTGTCTGGGGGCCTAGGCGGCGGAGGACGCCGGTCGGTGTGGCGCGGTCTTGGGGATCATAGGGCAGCACGCGTCCCGACCCGAACATGGGCTGCACCGCCAGCCCGGTACAGCGGGGTGTGGCCAGCCCCAGGCGGACGATCTCCCCCACCTCGTCCTCGTTGACCCCGCGGCGGACCGTTGTCACGAGGGTCAGATACACGCCCGCCTCGTCCAGCCGCCGGAGCGCTGCGAGCTTCTCCTGCGTCACATCTTCGCTCCGCAGCGCAAGGGACGTCTCCGGTCGCAGCCCGTCGAACTGGAAGTAGATCTCGATTCGCCGGCGATGCTCCCGCAGGAAGTCCAGGAACCGGTCGTCGCGTGCGATGCGGCGCCCGTTCGTGTTGATCATGATCCGCGTGATGTTGAGGTCTAACAAGCGAAGCAGGATCTCAGGGAGATCCTGGCGGATCGTCGGTTCGCCACCCGAGAGCATGAGCACCCCGAGCTTGCCTCCCTCGCGGGCGATCACCGTCCTGACCGTGTGCAGGATTTCATCTGCGGTCGGTCGCTCGCGCGGCGGCGCCGGGGTCCCCGGGGACTGCGCCGACGCGTAGCACGTCGTGCAGCCGTAGTTGCATCGCTCGGTGATGTTCAGCAGCAGGATGCATGTGTGCTGACCGTGGGACGCCGGCAGACCGTGGCGGTAGCCTTCCGGGAATCCGAGATAGTTGTCGCGACGGTCCGGCGTCACGGAGAGCGTTGGGGCGGCCCATCCCGCCCGGGACCGCCAAATCACGGCATCTTCTTCGTACAGGGATTCCGTCTCGCCGTGCTGCGGGCAGAATCGGCGCAGCCAGACGCTGCCGTCGTGGCTGACCAGCATCCCATCCTTGAAGACTCCCGCCTCGTCGGCCCGGCGGGGGCGCTCGGCGAAGCAGTGCGGGCAGACGGTGCGCGTGTATTCCTCGATGACGTACTCGCGCGGCTTCAGGCCAGCGGCAAGGGCACGCGGCGCGTTCACGACGTTTCCCCCCCTCCATTTTGCCGGCAAATCTTCGATATTCACCGACCGTCCTCCCGCCCACGGCCGGGTGGAAGCAGGCGCCGGATCAGGCGGTGGGGAATTTCGCCCGCGGAGTGGCGCCGGAGGACAGGAGCATGCGGAATGTGGATCCGGCGTATGCGAGTCTTCGACGTCTCACGCGGGGGACGATCATGGAGAGCCTTAGGACGCCGCTGCAACTTACCGCCGTGTATGCGCTGCTGGCGGGCCTCACCTTACTCTCGCGCACGCTGGTGAAACTCGTGTTCGGGTACACCATCATCGATCGGGGCATGATGCTCGTCCTGGCGGGCGCCTTCCTCGCGCTCGGCGTCTTGTTGTGGGCGATTGCGCGCACCCCGGAGAAATACGCGGGGCTGGCGCCCGCGGTGGCCTTCTCTCTGGCCATCTCCCTGGTCGCTCTCCTCGTCCCCTGGATAGGCGGGATGCTCACGGCCCGGAACGTGCTCGCACCAGTCATCATCGACGCCGCACTCATTGCGTGGATCTGGACCGCCCGCACGAAGGGGCAGAGCGGTCCATCGCCTGCACCCGATCGGCCCAACTGAGTGGAGGCCGATCGACGGGGACTAGGCCGGAGGAAACCGGGGTGGAATCCTCCAATACAAGGTGTGCAGGGGCACGCGGCCATAGGGAGGGGAGACCGTATGGGCAGAGATTGGCCAAAGATGCAGATTCGCCGCACGGCATGGCACGCGGTCAGCTGGCTCGTGGCGGTGTCGCTGTGTGTGCCGGTCACCATGATGTTGCCGCGCCCTTCCGCCGGCGCTGCGGTCGTGACGCTCACGATGGCGCGGAACGCGGACATGCTGACGTGGGACCCGTACCCCACCGGAGACGATCCGTCCATCTTTACCCAGATGGTGGTGTACGATCGCCTCGTGAAGCTCGCGCCCTCGAACAAGGACGTAGAGCCTGAGCTCGCGACGTCGTGGAAGATGTCGCCCGACGGGCTCACCGCGACGTTCGCGCTGCGTCAAGGCGTGAAATTCTCCGACGGGTCGCCCCTGTCGGCCGACGACGTCGTGTTGTCCCTCACGCGGGCGATCGACCAAAAGAGCGAATGGGGCTTTCTCTTCTCCCCGGTGAAATCCGTCAGCAAGGTCGACGACAAGACGATCGCCATGCACATGTCGGAGCCGTTCGCGCCGCTCCTCGCCGCGCTCTCGACGTTCGCCGCTAGCATCTACTCGAAGGCGCAGTTCGACAAGTACGGCAAGGAAATGGCCCAGCACCCGCTCGGGACCGGCGGGTTCGCCCTGGAGAGCTGGCAGAAGGGCTCCCAGATCACCCTCGTCAAGAACCAGCACTACTGGCAGCCCGGGAAGCCCAAGATCGACCGGATCATGATGCGGGTTGTCGGCGACGACAACACCCGGGTGCTGCAGCTGCGATCCGGCCAGGTCGATCTCATCGACTTCGTGCCCCCAAACCAGGTGCAGCAGATCCGCGGGGCGGGCCAGAAGGTCTATGCGGTGAACGGGACCGCGGTCCTGCGCTATACCCTGAACGAGACCATCAAGCCGCTCGACGAGGTGAACGTGCGCGCCGCGCTGGCGCACGTGGTCGACCGGGAGGCCGTGGCGAAGAACGTGTATTTCGGCCTCGCCACGGTGGCGAAGTCGCTGCTGCCCGCCACCACGCTCTACTACGATCCGAACGCCGACCCGATGACGTACGACCTGGCCAAGGCCAAGGCGTTCCTCGCCAAGTCCTCGGTGCCGAACGGTTTCACCCTGACGGTCCAGCTCCCGTCGGGCAACCAGACGCTCCTCGACGCCGCGACGATCTGGGGGAACGGTCTCAAACAGATCGGCGTGACGTTGAAGATCGAGCAACTCGAGACGACGACGCTGATCCAGACCCGGAACGCCGAGCGCTACACTGTCTATAACGCGGCGTGGACGAACGACACGCCGGACCCCGACGAGCTGATGGGCGTGGCGATGGACTTCAAATCGCAGCACGCCGCGCACACGTTCTACAATAACCCGGAGGCCCAGCAGCTTGTCGCCCAGGCCCGCCGGGAGCTGGATCCGAAGAAGCGCCAGGCGCTCTATACCCAGCTTCAGCGGATCGAGAGCCGCGACGCGCCGCAGATCTACGTCGTGGACGTGCCGCGCCTGTACGCGAGCTCCCCGAACCTCGGGGGGTTCGAGCCGAACTCGCAGGGCAAGTACGGCTTCGAGAACGTGAGCAAGCGGTGACGGCGCCACGGCCCGGCCGGGAGGCCGACGTGTAAGCGTGCGCTGAGATCCCAGGCCTCACGATCGCCGGATGATTCGTTACATCGCGGGGCGGCTGCTGTTGATCCTGCCCGTGCTGTTTGGCGTCAGCATCGTGGTGTTCATGCTGATCCGCCTCATCCCGGGCAACCCGGCAATCGCGATCCTGGGGGAGCACGCGACCCCCGAACTCATCGCGCGTGTGCAGAACCAGCTCGGGCTGAACCTCCCGATCTGGCGTCAGTACCTGCACTTTCTCGGGAACGCGTGGCGCGGCGACTTCGGCTTGTCATTCTTTTATCAGCAAAACGTGTCGACGCTCACGCTGGAGCGGATCCCGGTCACGCTGACGCTGATCGGCTACGCGGCGCTGATCGGGCTCGCCATTGCGATCCCGTGCGCGACCCTCGCTGCGGTCCGGCGCGAGACCCCCGTCGATCACGTGATCCGCCTCGTGTTCACCGCGACGATCGGGATCCCGTCGTTCTGGCTGGGCATCGTGCTCGCCCTGCTGCTCAGCGTCAAGGTGCGGCTGTTCGTGCTCGGGGGCGGCGGTGCGGGCGGGCTCGACACAATGTGGCACCTGACGCTGCCTGCGCTGACCATCGCGCTGCACATCTCTCCGATCCTGGTGCGCGCGCTCCGCAGCAGCCTGATCGAGGTGATGGACTCGGACTACGTCACGACCGGGCTCGCGATGGGGCTCCGCCCGGTCACGCTGCTGGTCAGCTACTTGCTGCGCAACGGGCTGACCCCGTTCATCTCAGTGCTGGGCCTGAACGTCGGCTGGCTGATCGGCGGCACGATCATCATCGAACAGGTCTTTGGCATCCCGGGCGTGGGGTCGCTGCTGATCACGTCGATCCTCACCCGGGACTACTCGATCGTCCAGTTCGTGACGCTCGTGCTCGCGTTCCTCGTCATCCTTGTCAACTTGCTCACCGACCTCGCGTACGCCGTCCTGGACCCACGGGTGTCCTTCCAGCGATGAGCGCCGTCTCCGCGGTCGCGCCGGGACGGCAGGCGCAACGGCCGTGGCTTGTAACGGCCGGCTGGCCGCTCCGCATCGGGATCGTCGGGATCCTCACGGTGGCCACGCTCGCGGCGCTCGCACCGCTGATCGCACCGTACGATCCGACGGCGCTGGGGCTCGCCCAAGGCCTCACGCCGCCGAGCGCGGCGCACTGGTTCGGCACGGACCAGCTCGGCCGGGATATCTTGACGCGCGTGCTCTACGCCGCCCGGGTCGACCTCCAAATCGGGACGATCGGCGTCATCATTCCGCTCATCATGGGCGTTGTGATCGGCCTGTTCGCGGGCTACTACGCGGGCTGGCCTGATGCGATCCTCGGCCGGGTCATCGACGTCGTCACCGCATTCCCGTTTCTCGTGCTCGTGCTCGCGATCGTGGCCATGCTCGGCCCAGGCTTGAGGAACTTCTACATTGCGATCTCGCTGGTCAGCTGGGTGGCCTACGCGCGGATCGTCCGCGGCGAAGCGCTCGGCGTTCGAGGACGCGGCTACATCCTTGCCGCGAGAAGCCTCGGGTACAGCGACGCCCGCATCATGTTCCGGCATCTGCTGCCCAACGTGATCGTGCCGGCGCTCGTCTTCGGCATGAGCGACTTCGTGCTGGACATCCTGGCCGGCGCGTCGCTCGGCTTTTTCGGCCTCGGCGTG
>DASSXJ010000099.1 GCA_035703895.1 bacterium
ACTCCCCCCTCGCGCAGCGGCGGCGCCTACCTGAAGCTGGAGCGGAAGGTGGGGGATTTCGCGACCGCGGCCGTGGCCGCGCAGATCACCCTCAGCGCCATCGGGGCCTGCGAGCGGGTGGGAATCGGCCTCACCAACGTCGGACCCACACCGATCGAGGCGCGGCGCGCCGAGGAGTTCCTACGGGGTAAGCGGTTGGACGAGGGGACCGTCAAGCAGGCGGCCATTCTTGCCGCAGAGGAGTCCCAACCCGAATCGGATCTCCGTGGTCCGGCGGAATACAAGCGGGATCTTATCCGGGTGTTGACAGGCAGAGCGCTCAAAAAGGCGCTCGAGCGCGCCGGCGGGGGACGGTGACGGGCATGCAGGTTCAACTGACCATCAACGGCGAGCAGCACCAGGCCGAGGTCGAGCCGCGCCTGTTGCTCGTACACCTGATCCGGGAGGTCCTCCGGCTGACGGGAACCCATATCGGGTGCGATACCACGCACTGCGGCGCCTGCACCGTGCTCCTCGACGGGAGGCCCATCAAGTCGTGCACCATGTTTGCCGTTCAGGCGCACGGGCGCGAGATCATGACCGTGGAGGGACTGGAACGAGATGGGACGCTCCACCCGGTCCAGGAAGGGTTCATGCAGGAGCACGGGCTCCAGTGCGGCTACTGCACCCCGGGGATGCTGATGACCAGTTACGCGTTCCTCAAAAAGACCCCCAACCCGACAGAGGAGGAGATCCGCTGGGCGATCTCCGGCAACCTCTGCCGGTGCACGGGGTATGTCAACATCGTCAAGTCGATTGAGTATGCTGCCGCCAAACTGCGGCAGGGAGGACGCTGATGTCACCGCGGACGCCGCCAGAGATCGGTGGGATGGGACACTCGGTAAAGCGCAAGGAAGATCCGCGCTTTATCCGGGGCAAGGGGACGTACGTAGATGACATCCAGCTGCCAGGCATGCTCTATCTCGATATCGTGCGGAGCCCGTACGCCCACGCCAACATCAAGAAGATCGACGCGACAAAAGCCCTGGCGATCCCGGGCGTGCTGGCCGTGATCACGGGCCAAGACCTAGCCAAGTACAACCTCCACTGGATGCCGACGCTCATGTCGGACACCCAGATGGTGCTCCCGGTGGAGAAGGTGATGTACGTGGCTCAGGAAGTCGCGGCAGTCCTGGCCACGGAGCGCTACATCGCCGCCGACGGCGCGGCGGCGGTCGAGGTCGACTACGAGCCGCTCCCTGTCGTCGTGGATCCCAAGAAGGCGCTGGCGCCCGGGGCGACGGTCCTGCGCACCGATAAGAAGGACAAGAAGGATAACCACATCTGGCACTGGGAGTGGGGCGACCGCGCCGCCACGGATCGCGCGTTTCAGGACGCCCAGATCACGGTCGAGCAGGACATCTACATCCCGCGCATCCATGTCGCCTCGATCGAGACGTGCGGGTGCATCGCCCAGTACGACAAGGTCATGGGCAAACTCACGGTCTGGATGACCACCCAGGCGCCCCACGCCATCCGGACGGTCTTTGCCCTCGTCGCCGGGCACGTGGGCCTGGCCGAGCACAAGATCCGGATCATCTCTCCCGACATCGGCGGTGGATTCGGCGGGAAGGTGCCGGTCTATCCCGGGTACGTCATCGCCGTCGCAGCCTCGGTGTTGACCGGCAAACCCGTAAAGTGGATGGAAGACCGCATGGAGAACCTCCAGGCCGACTCGTTCGCCCGTGACTACCACATCACCGCCCAGCTCGCGGCGAAAAAGGACGGCACGCTCACCGCGCTCCGGATCAAGACGATCGCCGATCACGGCTACGCGGATGCCGCGGCCAACCCCTCCAAGTTCCCGGCGGGCCTCTTTCACATCTGCACCGGCTCCTATGACTTTCAAGCGGCCCACGTCGAGGTCGATGGTGTGTACACCAACAAGCCCCCTGGGGGGATCGCCTACCGCTGCTCGTTCCGCGTCACCGAGGCGGTCCACACCATCGAACGGATGGCGGACCTGATGGCGCACCAGCTCGGGATGGATCCGGCGGAGTTCAGGCTCAAGAACTTCATCAAGCCGGACCAGTTTCCGTACAAATCGGCGCTGGGCTGGGAGTACGACAGCGGGAACTACGCCGGCGCTCTGCACAAGGCGATGGACAAGATCGGCTACGCCGATCTGCGCCGGGAGCAGGCCGAGAAGCGCAAGCAGGGTGAGTTGATGGGGATTGGGATCTCGAGTTTCACCGAGATTGTGGGTGCGGGGCCGTCGAAGGACTTCGACATCCTCGGCATCAAGATGTTCGACAGTGCGGAGATCCGGATCCATCCGACGGGGAAGGTGATTGCCCGGTTCGGCACGCGGTCGCAGGGGCAGGGGCACGAGACCACCTATGCCCAGATCATCGCCGAGGAACTAGGGATCCCGGTCGCCGACATCCAGGTGGAGGAAGGCGATACCGACACCGCTCCGTACGGTCTCGGGACCTACGCCAGCCGCTCCACCCCGGTGGGCGGCGCCGCCGGAGCCATGGCGGCCCGCAAGATTCGGGACAAGGCCCGGAAGATCGCCGCGTACTTGTTGGAGGCGGCCGAAGACGATCTGGTGTGGGAACCGGGCAAGTTCTCCGTGAAGGGCGCCCCCAGTCGGTCCAAGACGATCCAGGAGATCGCCTTCGCGGCCTACACGAATCATCCGAAAGGCATGGAAGCCGGGTTCGAGGCGGTCTCGTATTACGACCCACCCAACCTCACCTATCCCTTCGGAAGCTACATCTGCGTCGTGGACATCGACAAAGGAACCGGTGAGGTGAAGGTCAGGCGGTTCGTGGCCGTCGACGACTGCGGCAACATCATCAACCCGATGATCGTGGAGGGGCAGATCCACGGGGGCCTCACGATGGGACTCGCCCCGGCGCTGTTTGAAGAGATCAGTTACGACGAGCAGGGCAATATCCAAGGTGGAAGCTTTATCGATTACCTGGTGCCCACGGCGGTGGAGACCCCCAAGTGGGAGACCGACAAAACCACGACACCCTCCCCCCACCATCCGCTGGGGGCGAAGGGGGTGGGCGAATCGGCCACGGTGGGTGCCCCGGCCGCCATCGCGAACGCGGTCGTGGATGCCCTCTGGCATCTGGGCGTGCGGCATGTAGATATCCCGATCACGCCTGACAAAGTCTGGAAGCTCCTCCGAGAGAAGGGCGTCACCGAATGAGTGAAGTTCACCCCGCGCGGGGGCGCCATGGCCGATGATGTCCTCGGTCTGGCTCACGCGCTCTCGGAAGCGGGTGAGCCGTTCGCGCTGGCCACCGTGGTCCGGTGCGAACGCCCGACGTCTGCGAAGCCGGGAGCCAAGGCGCTCGTCCGGCGGGACGGGACGGTGGTGGGGTGGATAGGCGGGAGCTGCGCCGAACCGGTGGTGATCCGGGAAGGACTGCGGGCGCTCCAGGATGGACGCCCGAGGTTCATCGCCCTGATAGGCGAGGGCGGGAGCCGGCCCGGAAATCGTGATGGCGTGCTGGAGTATCCCATGACCTGCCACAGCGGCGGGACGATTGAGGTTTTCATCGAGCCGGTCCTCCCCAAGCCAGACCTGGTCCTCGTCGGCAGAGGCCCGGTGGCCGAGTCGCTGTCCGGCCTCAGCGAGGCCGCGGGCTTCACCGTGGTTCTCGCCCCGGAATCTCCGCTGCGCATCCCACCCAGGGCTTTTGTCGTTGTGGTCACTCACGGGACCTTTGACGAGGAGGCGCTGGAGCAGGCACTTCAGAGCGACGCGCGCTATGTGAGCCTGGTGACCAGCCGGAAGAGGGCGGGCGCGGTCATCGACGCCTTGCGCGACAGAGGGGTACCTGAGGATCGGCTCCGGCGGTTGAGGGCTCCGGCGGGTTTGGATATCGGGGCGGTCACGCCGGACGAAATCGCAATCAGCATCCTGGCCGAGATCGTGCAGGTGTCGAGGAGCCAAACGGGCGAGGCCGGGTCCTCCGGTCTGACCCTGGCGATGGATCCGGTCTGCGGGATGGCGGTCAAGATCGCTTCGGCCAGGTACCGCTCAAACGTGTCGGACAGAAGCTTTTATTTCTGCGGTCCGGGCTGCAAGCGGGCTTTCGATCAAGATCCCGCACGATTCGCCGGGACCGCCGCGAAGTAACCGTGTCTCTTACGGGGTCTTCGTAATCGTGACGGTCAACCGTTCGGCAGTACCCGCCCAGAATTTTGCCACGTACAGCGTCCCAACAACCGGGGGTTGTCCTTCGCTGGGTTTTTCCTGATACCGGACGGTGTTCTTCGTTTCCCGTTCCTTCTCGAACGTCAGCGTGACCTCCACCCTGCCACCTACCTCCTCTCCCTGGATGCGGAGACCATCCACTCGTGACCCGACGCGGAGGGACGCCTCGATACAGGGAGGTGTCTTTGGACCTCAGCGGATATTGTTATTCTAGATGACGTCGGAGCGGTTGTGGGGAGGGATCTTACGCAATGAGCACGCCTCGAATCATTCAGATCCGGACAGGAGAGGGAAGGCAGTCGGCTCCGGGGGTCCGCGTGTGGACCGTTTCGGGGGAGCGTATGACCCAGAACTACGTCGAGCTTCAGCCGGGGGCGATCACCTCGGTGGACCGGCACGCAAACGAGCAGATCAACTATGTATTGAGCGGACGACTGGAGGTATGCCTTGGGGCAGACCACGC
>DASSXJ010000100.1 GCA_035703895.1 bacterium
ACTGCCACGATACTATGAGGGACGAGCTCGGTACAACGTGACGAAAGTAGTAGAGAGGGGAGATTAGCGGGCTGGGGCGACTTTTTTCTGACACCGGGTGCACCGGCCAAAGAAGTCCACGACATGGTCGAGGACGGCGAATCGTCTGTCCGGCACGCTGACCTGGCAGTCCGCCACACTGGCGACCGAGCCGCAGTCGAGGCAGATCATGTGATGGTGATGGCCGGGGGCGCAGAAGACGTACCGCGTCGTCCGGTTTGTTTGCGGGAACGACCGGCAGAGTCCCGCCTCCGTGAGGGCCGCGATGAGCCGGTACACGGTGGCGCGGCCCGGGTGCAGCCCTGCCTGCTCGGCCGCAGCGCGCAACTCCTCTGGTGTATACCAGCGCCGCGAAGAGGCGAAGAGCCGGAGGAGCCGGCGCCGGACCGGGGTTACGCGGAGGCCCACTTGTCGCAGCCGTGCCCAGACGGCTTCAGGGAGTGTCGATGATGTCGCCATGAGTGCCTCTCATCTGTTCGACTTTCGAAACGATCCGTCCTTGTCATCGTCGGCTCTTGACAACGCCTTTTGCCCCGCCCTATATTTAGGAGACTGAGTCTCGATACCGAATCTCCACAACGGATTATGGGGGAGCCCCTCGATGCTGTCAAGGCGGGCGCACGTGGTGGGGATGATCGTGGTGGTCGGGCTGGGGCTCCTGGGAGCGGCGCGCGCAGCCCCAGCCGCGTCTGTCGCATCGCGCATCATCATCGTCGCGGCAGAGAATTTCTACGGCGACATCGTGGGCCAGATCGGCGGCGACCACGTGGCTGTGACGAGCATCATCACCGACCCCAACGTCGACCCGCATGAGTACGTCATCAACGCGCGGGATGGGGCGGCCGTCGCCAACGCCCGCCTGGTCATCCAAAACGGGATCGGCTACGACGATTTCATGAACCAGTTGATGGCCGCGTCGCCAAATCCACAGCGCAAGGTGATTGTCGTGGCCGAGCTGACCGGCCACAAGAAGGGCGACAATCTGCACCTCTGGTACGATCCCCCGACGATCCCCAAGGTCGCTCAAGCCGTCCTCGAGGCGCTCGTCCAGATCGATCCGGGCAACGCGACCTCCTTTCGCAACTGGTACCGAGCGTTTCAGGCCTCGCTGCTGCCCCTGAATCAGGCGATCGCCAACACCAAGGCGCAATACGGGGGCACCCCGATCGCGTTTACCGAGCCCGTCTTCGGCTACATGGCCGCCGCTCTGGGGTTGAACGTCCTCACTCCCATAGAGTTTCAAAAAGCGATTGAGGAAGGGGAGGATCCGCCGGCTTCCGCGCTGGCCCGGATGGAGGACCAGCTCAAGACACACCAGGTGAAGGTGCTCTTGTACAACACCCAGACGGTCTCCCCCATCACCACCCGGGTCCGGGAGCTGGCGAGACGCGTGGGCGTGCCCGTGGTGGGCGTGTCGGAGACCGAGCCGCCGGGGAAGTCCTTCCAGCAGTGGATGCTCTCCCAATTGGAGGCGTTGCGGGCGGCGCTCGCAGCGAGTAAGTAGTGTCGGACTTCCCTGCGATCAGGCTGGACCACGCACTCTTGCATTTTGGCCACGGGCCGCTGTGGGAGGGTTTGTCGCTGGTGGTGCCGCCCGGGGAGTTTCTCGCTGTGCTGGGCCCCAATGGCACCGGCAAGACCTCGCTCCTCCGCGTCCTGTTGGGTCTCCAGCCGCTCAGCGAGGGGCAGGCAGAGGTGCTTGGACGCGTTCCTCACCGCGGCAACCCGGCGATCGGGTACATTCCCCAGCAACGAGCCTTTGATGCCGATCTGCCACTTCGCGGCCGCGATCTGGTGCGGTTTGGGTTGGACGGGCACCAGTGGGGCTTCACACGAGATTCGAGGGTCGCGCGCCGCCAAGTTGACGAGATTCTGACGCTGCTCGATGCCCGGGCGTTTGCCGACGAACCGATCGGACGGCTCTCGGGCGGAGAGCAGCAGCGTCTTCGGGTCGCACAGGCCCTGATCGGCAGGCCCCGTTTACTGCTCTGCGACGAGCCACTCCTCAGCCTGGACCTGAACTATCAGCAGACGATCGTGCAGTTGCTCTCGGAGTGGAACCGCCAGCGAGGGGTCACCGTTATCTTCGTGACGCACGATGTCAACCCGCTCTTGGCCGTGATCGATCGCGTATTACTGCTCGCCGGTGGTCCATGGGCGGTCGGCGATGTCGACGAGGTGTTGACTTCCGAGACCCTCACCCGTCTCTATAGACGGCCGGTGGAGGTGCTGCGCATCGAGGGGCGGGTCGTGGTCCTGGGCGCTGAACTCGGGGGCCACGAGCCGTTGCCTGGCCATCGGGCGGGCGTCCGATGAGTTCGCTGTGGCACTACGCGTTCGTACAGCACGCGCTGCTCGCCGGGATCATCACCGCCGTCCTGGCGGGTTGCGTCGGGCCGATCGTCACCGCCCGCAATATGTCGTTTGCTGTCCATGGCCTCGCCGAACTCGGCTTCACCGGCGCGGCCGGGGCGGTGCTGCTCGGAGCGTCGCCCATGATCGGGGTGCTGACCGCGACGTTTGCCGCCGCGGCGGCGATCGGGGTCCTTGGAGTTCGTCTGCGCGAACGCGACATCGCGATCGGGAGCGTCCTCGCCTTCGGCACCGGCCTCGGTGTCTTGTTCTTGAGCCTCACCCAGCGCTATGCGACGGAAGCGTTCGGCATCCTCTTCGGGTCGATCCTCGCTGTCACCACGGGGGACATCGTCCGGTCGCTGATCGTCGGAACGGTGGCCATCGCGGTCCTGGCCGTCATCTACCGCCCGTTGCGCTTTGCCAGCGTCGATCCCGAGGTGGCGGAGGCCCGCGGCGTCCCCGTCCGTCTGCTCTCCACGGTATTCCTCTTACTGCTGGCGCTCGCTGTCTCGGAGGCCGTCCAAGTCGTGGGTGTCCTGCTGATCCTGACGCTGCTCATCGTCCCGTCGGCGGCCGCGCAGCGGGTCACGGCCCACCCAGGCTTGGTGGTGGCCTACAGTGTGGGGATCGCGCTCGTTGCCACCATCGGCGGCCTCGCCTGCGCGATCTACACATCCCTTCCGGTCAGCTTCTTCGTCGCGACTCTGAGCTTCGCCGCTTATCTGCTCGCGCGCGCTGTAAGTGTGGGTACGATGAAGATGGCGCGGCGGCCATCTGCAGAAGCGGAAGACGCGGGCCGCGGGTCGTTAACGAGGCCTTCCTCGTCCGAGTCTCATTGAACATGGTGGCGCCGAGAGCGTAGACCGGTCACCTCCGCACTTCCGCGGCGTGGTCGCGTGATCGCCATGCCCTGCATCGTGGGCGGCATCGACCAGCAGCACACGTTGCGGCGGCGCTTGGCTACAGTTTCTAGCGCGCGGCAGCGGTGCGCGGGGCGTTTGCCGTTCACTGCAACGAGCGGTATACTTGCCAAAGGGATGCCTGCGGCGTAAAGGAGACACGGTGCGGCAACCGACCTGCAAGGTGCACGAGGGACACAGCCACCGACATGGCTCGGGCTGCGGCCATGTGACCGTCCAGCACGGTGATCACGTCGATTATCTGCATGATGGACACCTGCATCATCCGCACGGCGACCACTGCGACGACCACGGGGCGATTGCCGTTCGGCTGTAGAAGGCTGTTCCCGCGTGCAACGTCAACGCTCGGGTCGGGACGGTCAAGCCGTCCCGTTTTGCGTTGAGCAGTCAAAGAGGTGAGCGTGTGCGGTTCAGTCGGCGTCGATTGATCACGGCCATGGCCGCAGCCGTTGTGGCAGTCGTGCTGCCGTTCGCTCCCCGCTCCTCGATCGCCGATGCCCAACTCTTCGCGGTTAGCGAAGCGGATGAGATCAAGATCGGGCGTCAGGTCGAGGCCGAGGTCCTTAAGACGTACGGGTTCGTCAACGATCCGGCGAAGACCCGATATGTGAGGGGGATTGCCCTCAAACTCGCGCACGTGTCGGAACGGCCGAACCTCCCATGGACCTACCATATCGTGCAAGATGCCTCCGTGAATGCCTTCGCGGCTCCGGGAGGGTTTGTGTTCGTGACCAAAGGGCTGCTGCCGTTCGTCAAGTCCAGGGACGAGCTGGCATTCGTGCTGGGACACGAGACCACCCACATCGCTCACCGGCATGCCGTCGACCTGGCCCAAAAGCAAATGGAGCTGCAGTTCGGCGCCATCCTGATCACCCAGCTGCTCTTCGGAGGCAGTTTGAGCGCGTATCAACTCTCCCAGGTCGCGAGCGGCCTGCTCGGCGCGAAATACTCTCGCGACAAGGAATATGAGGCGGACCACTACGGTGTGATCTTCGCGAAAAAAGCCGGATTTGACCCTCGAGCCTCCGTGTCTTTTTTCGAGCGCCTCCAAGGGTTGGAGCAGAAGCAGGGCGCGGTCGGCACCGCGTTCGCGAGCCATCCTCCGACACCCGATCGGATCAAGGCCGTCCGGGATGAACTCCGGCAGATGGGCTATCAGATCGCCGCCTCGGTCAAATGAGCCTTCAGGAGTATCGCCGGAAGCGACGCTTTGGCCGGACGCCTGAGCCGGAGGGGCGGCCCGGACCGCCTTCGAAGACGGCGGGGAAGCTCACGTATGTGATCCAAAAGCATCAAGCCAGCCACCTTCATTACGACCTCCGCCTCGAGGCGAACGGCGTGATGCTCTCCTGGGCGGTGCCCAAGGGGCCGTCACTCGATCCATCGGTCAAGCGCCTGGCGATGCGCGTGGAAGACCATCCCGTCGACTACGCCCGCTTCGAGGGTGTGATCCCGGAAGGTGAATATGGAGCGGGGACGGTCATGGTCTGGGACCGCGGGACGTGGGTCCCCGACGACCCGGACGTCGATGCCGCGCTGCGGCGGGGTGAGCTGAAGTTCACGCTGCGCGGGACGAAGCTCAAGGGTTCGTGGGTGCTGGTGCGAACCCGCAGCGGCTACCCGGCGTCCTCGGGCCGCCCTGCCTGGCTGCTGATCAAGCACCGTGACGCCTACGCCTCCGATCGGGACGTTACAGTCTCCAGGCCCAACTCGGTGGTTTCCCGGAGGACGCTCGCGGGAATCGCCGGGGCCGCGTCGGGGGATGCGGCCGGGCGAGCCGGAGGGTCTGCCACCGCCGCGATCGTTCGCCGCCCAGCGCCGCGGCGTCGCGCGCCCGCGTCGCGAAGAGGGCAGCGCCGTTGAACGACCGCGTCCCGTTCCGCGTTCACCCGATGCTGGCCACCCTCGTCAAGGAACCCGTTCACCGGCCAGGCTGGGTCTATGAGGAGAAGTACGATGGCGACCGGATCCTGGCATACAAGGAAGGCGCCGCCGTCCGGCTCGTGTCGAGGAACGCGAAGGACCGTACCGCGACGTTCCCAGAGATCGCCGCCGTGATCGGAGGGTTGCCCTCCACCACCCTGCTCTTGGACGGGGAGGTCGTGGCCTTCGATGGGGGCGGCATTTCCCGTTTCCAGCTGCTGCAGCAGGGCCGGATCGAGCCGCACTACGCGATCTTCGATTGCCTCTACCTAGACGGCCGTGACCTGCGCCGCGAGCCGCTCACCGTCCGCCGGAAGTCACTGGAGTCGGCCATCAACAAGAACGAGCGCCTCCTCCTGGCGCGACGCCTGGACAAAGATGGGCTCGCCGCCTACCGCACCGCGAAACGGAAGGGCTACGAAGGGCTGGTGGCCAAGGATCTCTCCTCGCCCTACATCGAGAAGCGTTCGACGAAGTGGCTGAAGGTCAAAGTGCACCAGGAGGACGAGTTTGTGGTCGTGGGCTATACCGCACCAGGGGGCCACCGCAGCCATTTTGGCGCGTTGCTGCTCGGCGCATACGACCACGGGGTTCTTCGCTACGTGGGGAAGGTCGGGACGGGGTTCAGCGAGAGCCGACTGGCATCGCTCTCTCGCAGTTTCCGGCCATTGGTGCGAAAGACGTCTCCGCTCGTCGACCCCCCGCGCGAGCGCGGGGTCACGTACCTGGCGCCCCGCCTTGTCGCCCAGATCGCCTTTGAGGAGTGGACGGCGGACCGAAAGCTGCGGCAGCCCGTCTTTCTCGGGCTCCGAGACGACAAGCGGCCATCGGAGGTCGCCATGCCGGGAGCCACGCCGTGACCCGGCGGCCGGCGGAACGGGCTGCGACGCAACACCTGGCCGTCACCGTGACGCATCCCGATAAGTTCTTCTGGCCCACCGAGGGGTACACCAAACTCGACCTGGCCCATTTCTACAACGCGATCTTTCCCTCTCTCGCTCCCTTCGTGAAAGACCGGCTGCTCACCCTCGAGCGCTGCCCGGACGGGATGCGCGGGGAGTGCTTCTACCAACGCGAGGCGCCGCGGGGGATGCCGCCGCGCACCCCGACGAAGCGGGTCCGTGACGCGAAAGGATCGACGAATTACGTCGTGGGGGGGAGCCGCGCCACACAACTGACGCTCGTCAACCTCGGCTGCATCGCCGTCCATGTCTGGGGCAGCCGGGCGGGGGCCCCTCGCCGGCCCGATTGGGTCTGCTTCGATCTCGATCCGTCGTCGGGCGCGTTCGCCGATGCGGCCCGCGCCGGGCTGCTGGTCAAAGACGCTCTGGACTCGCTCGGGGTCGCCTCGTTTCCTAAGACATCAGGGAGTAGGGGACTGCACGTGTTCGTTCCCATCCGGGTCGGGCCGGACGTCAGCGAGGTGCTCGGATTCGCCGAGGCGTTTGTCAGCCGGCTGGCTGCAGCCCACCCGAAGGACCTGACCGTCGACGCTCACATCGCCGCACGCCGGGGCCGGGTCTATCTCGATCCGTACAGGAATGGGTTCGCCCAGACGGTCGCCGCGCCGTTCTCGGTCCGCCGGCGGCCCAAGGCACCCGTGTCGACGCCGCTCGCGTGGGCGGAGGTGTCGCCGAGACTCGTGCCGTCGGATTTCAATCTGGGCAACTTCGTCGGACGCCGGCAGGGACACACCCCCTGGCAGGACTTCTTCCGGCGACGCCAGTCCCTCGCGGCGGCGATGAAGGCGGTCCGGCGTTTGTAGGTCACCCCGAGAACGTCACGGAGGCAGCGGACCCCATGATCCTTGTGCTGTCGCCCCCCCTTTTTAATGTGCGGCCCCCTGGACCGCGTGCGCGACTTGAATCGCGACGAGGGCCATCATGACGATCACGTAGAAACGCAGGCCCCACAAGAGCACACGGACGCCGCCTGACAGTTGCCGTTGACCAAAGCCGGGGCGTTCCTTAGCGGCGACCAGCTGATCGGCCTCCAGCACCGAGAGCACCGTGTCCGGTCGAAGATCCAGGTGCACAACATCTGAGGGTTCGGCTGGGGCCGTCGCCTCGGCACGGTGGATGGTGGCGCCCGGGGTATCGTGTTCTGGTTTCATCTCCATCACCTCCATGTATGGCTGCGCGAATGCCGAATCTGCGCCGAGACGAACACATCCTACCCGCCGCCCAGGAGCTTGGGAAACACGGTGACCAGCCCGTACCCCAACCCCGCCAAGACCAGCAACGCCGTCACGATCACGATGGCAATATTCGCCCACCGTCCGTTGGTATACTCACCCATGACCACGGGATCATTGACCAGGAGGACCAGGAAGACCAGCGCGGGGGGCATCGCCAGGACCGCGATGACGTTGACGATTAACACGATGTAGGTGAGGGGCGCATTAGGTATCAACACGAGCGCCGCCGCGGCAAGGGCGGACGCGAGTAGCACGCCGTAGAATGACCACCCCTCCCACAGCGGCCGGTTGAGGCTATGCGGCTTATGCAGGACTTCGCCGAAGGCGTACGCGGATGACGTGGAGATGGTGATGGCGGCGACGAGGCCTGCTTCGAAGATCCCCAGGGCAAAAAGAGTGGCGCCGACGCGCCCGATGAGGGGTTGCAACGCCTGGGCGAACTGCGCCGCCTGGAAGTCGCTCGCTTTGATGCCATGCGCGAATAACGGCGCCGTCGCGACGATGGTGGCGATCCCAAAGGTCGCGGCGAGGAGCGTTCCCAGCATCGTGTCCGTCCGGCCCGCCCGAATGTCGCGCGGCTGCAGACCTTTGTCGACCACGGCACTCTGTTGGAAAAACAGCATCCAGGGAGTCACGGTTGCTCCGATATCGGCCATGATGAGCAGCATCACATCGGGCTTCAGGAGACCGCCAGCCGGGACCGGGGACCACGTGAGAAACGAGCGGCCGATCATGCCCCATTGCGGATGGGCGAGGAGAGCCGCCGGTACGAACAGGCCGTTGAACACCGCCAACCCCAGCGTGATGCGCTCCCAGGTCCAGTAGCGGTGTGTGAGGATCACGCCGAATACGATGAGCATTGCGCCACCGACGGCAATCAGCGGGGGGACGCCGAAGAAGCTGAGGCCGGCACGAACCCCGATGAATTCCGTCACCAGCGTGAGGAAGTTGCCGATGACCAGGTCGCCCATCGCGAAGCGCCCCCAGAACCGCCCGAAGCGGTCGAAGATGAGTTCGGCATGCCCGCGGTGCGTCACTGCGCCAAGTCGCACCGTCATTTCCTGCACCACGAACCCCGCTAGGAACGTGACCAGGACAAACGGCACAAAAAACCCGATGCCGTATTGGGCGCCCGTGGCGGCGTAGGACAACATGCTCGGCGCGTCGTTTTCGCCAAGAAACACCAGCACCCCGGGTCCGATGAGGAACCAGAGCGGCAGGAGCCGCCGTGCGAGAGGCGTCCCCGCGCGTCCGGCTCGTCGCGCGCGTTCTACCGCAAGGCGGTCCCGGGCCCGGTCGACATCCTCGTGGGTAATCCCGCTTGAAACCTCACTCCCGGCCAGTTCGGGCCGTGGGGCACCGGACGCGACCTGCGCCGGCAGAGATTCAGACCGTCCCTCCATCATCGCCTCCTGATAGGTTTAAGACTTTGTCGGCACGCTCAGCCATTGGATGTACACTCCCTCACACAGGGCGCGGGGCAGGTTCAATTGACGTCCGTCCACCTCGACCTGACAGTCGCCGTGGCGGCGCGCCACCACCTTGAGCACCACACCCGGCAGCACGCCGAGTTTGGCCAGCCGACGTAACAACGCAGGGCTTCGGTCGCTCACCCGAACCACCACCCCCGTCTCGCCGGGTGAGAGCTTCTCCAGTTGCGGGTATCGGATGTCACGCATGGTCCCATCCGCGGAGGGAATGGGATCACCATGCGGGTCCTGCGTCGGATTTCCCAAGGTCGTAGCGATGCGGGCCTCCACGTCCTCCGAAAGCACGTGCTCCATCCTCTCCGCCTCGCTATCGACTTTGTCGAGGCTCACCCCCAGGTGCTGCGCGAGGTACAATTCAATCAGCCGATGGTGCCGGATGATTTCGAGCGCAATGCGCTGGCCGGCCGGCGTAAGCGCGAAGCCGTGATAGCGAGCATAGGTGACCAGCCGAAGGCGGGCGAGGCGCTTGATCATGTTCGTGGCTGAGGCCGCCGACACGCCTAGCCGCTCGGCGATTTCCGAGGTTGACACGGTGCCCCGATCCTGCTGGAGCTTGTAGATCGCCTTCAAATAGTCTTGCATGACGCCGGTAATGACCGACATTGGATTTCCCCAGGGGCGCAAATTTCCTTCTAGCTGGCTAACGTATATTAGTGCCATCTAAAAATAACGGGAGGAACCGGCGGTGTCAACTGCCGATGCAGCTATCTGGTGGGGTGTGAGACGATCGGTCAGGCCTGCAGGACACCCGAGGCTCTGGTGTGTGCGAGGAAGGCCTCAACGACCTTGGGGTCAAACTGTGTTCCGCTTCCGCGCTCTATCTCCGCGATCGATTTTTCGATCGGCCACGCTTTTCGGTAGGCGCGCACGCCCAGCTGCGCATCAAAGGCATCGGCGATCGCCACGATGCGTCCTGCGATCGGGATCGCCTCACCCTTGAGGCCGTTCGGATACCCGGTCCCGTCCCATCGCTCATGATGGGTGAGGGCAATCTCCTCCGCGCACTTGAGGAGTGGAGACACTCCCTCGGCGAGGATCCTCGCCCCGATCGTCGTGTGCGTCTTGATGATCTCAAACTCCTCGGGCGTCAACTGACCTGATTTGAGCAGGATCTGATCGGGGATCCCAATCTTGCCCACATCGTGCAGCGGGGCCGCGTAGCGGATCAACTCCACTGTGTGCGTGGGGAGCCGCAACGTCTTGGCCAGCACCGCGGAAATCTGGCCGACCCGCATGGCGTGCTTGCCTGAGGGATCCTCGCGAAATTCGGCGACCAGCGCCAACCGCGCGAGGACCTCGAGATGGGCCAGTTCCACGTCCCTGATGTGGTTGTGTTCGCGCATGCCACGCCTCCGCCGTTTCGTCTCGTTCGTGCCCCTTTGCCGGCCGCGCTAGACATCCATCATCCGCGCGGCCCTGCGTCGCTTGACGCCGCGTGCTATAGTGGGCACCGATGATCGTGGTGATGGGTCCCCGGCATACGCCGGCCGAACGAGCGGCGGTGGTTCGCGAGATCGAAGGCGCGGGCCTTCGCGTGCACATGTCCGAGGGTGTCGAGCGAACCGTGATCGGGGTCGTCGGCGACAGCCACACGAAGGAACTGCTCCACGAGAGCTTGGAGGCGATGCTGGGGGTCGAGCGGGTGGTCCGCATCCTGCAGCCGTACAAGCTCGTGAACCGCGAGTTCCACGCCGGGCAAGACTCCACGGTCCGGGTTCGCGACGTGACGATCGGCGGCGGCCGGGTGGTCGTGATCGCGGGACCGTGCTCCGTTGAGAGCCGGCAGCAGGTCGCCGCCACCGCCCGCGCCGTGCGGGCGGCCGGGGCGCACCTCTTGCGCGGCGGCGCGTTCAAGCCGCGAACGTCCCCCTACTCCTTTCAGGGGCTGGAGGAGCTGGCGCTACAGGCCCTGGCCGAGGCGCGCGAAGAAACCGGTTTGCCCGTCGTCACCGAGGCGATGGACGCGCGTCAGCTCGAACTCGTCATCAAATACGCGGACATGGTGCAGATCGGGGCGCGCAACATGCAGAACTACACCTTGCTCCGGGACGCCGGTCGCGCGGGCCACCCGGTGCTCCTCAAACGCGGGCCGAGCGCGACGATCGAAGAACTCTTGCTCGCCGCGGAGTACATCATGTCCGAGGGGAATGCCAACGTCGTGCTGTGCGAGCGCGGCATCCGTACCTTCGAGACCTCGACGCGGTTTACGCTCGATCTGGCCGCGGTACCCGTGCTGAAGGGCCTAAGCCACCTCCCGGTGGTCGTGGATCCGTGCCACAGCTCGGGGAAGTGGAAGCTCGTCGCCCCGATGGCACGAGCGGCGGTGGCCGCGGGCGCGGATGGTCTCTTAGTGGAGGTGCATCCCGAGCCGGATCAAGCCCTCAGTGACGGGCCGCAGCAGTTGACCCCACAACACTTCACCGCCCTGATGGCGGAGGTGAGCGCCGTGGCGCTCGCGATCGGCAAGCGCGTCTAGTCCTGGGCGTTGCGCATCATTCCGGCGCCCGCGCGGTCAATGCGTTCCAGGAGAGTTCGAGCGCTTGAAAGCTCTTGTAGATCAGGTAGATCTGGTTCCACATGCCATCAAAGGCCGCCTTGGCCGCGGCGGGGTCACCGGCCGTGAGCGCCCGCTTGAGCCCCACCGCCCCCGCTTCCTGTGCCGCCGCGTTCGTCGCCGCGGCATCAGCCAGGGCCTTGGCCGCGGCGACGTGTCGGCCGGCCAGCACCTCGGTGGAGTCGCGCAGCCCGCGTTGCTCGGCGCGCTCTGCCACAGTCGCCGTGCCGTACCGCGGCGGGAGTTTGTTGCCGTGCTCGTCCCACAGGGTGTGCGTCGGTTCTAGGTGAGGCGTCACCGAGAGGTAGAGCGTCATCGGCGTGGCTCCAACCACGCGAACCTGGTGCATCTGGTCGGCCCGGGCGAAACACATCTGGCCGGGGCCGAGGACGGCCCGGTCGCCGTCGATCTCGAATTCGGCCTGGCCCTCGAGCACAAGAAACACCTCGTGGCCCAGGTCGTGGCTGTGCCGGGTGGCCACCGTGCCCGGCTCCATCCGCATGAAGCGCGACCGGATCTCCGGAGTGATGACCACATTGCGGACGGCGGTCCGGTAATCGTAGACGTCGAACGGCACGGCGGTCCCTCCCGGCGACTTACGTGTTGGGGTACGCCCGCACGATGTCTCGGACCAGCGCGATATCATGAACGGCGCTCCGCCCATCGGCGATCGGGGTCTTGCCGTCGCGCACGCACGCCCGGAAGTGCTGGAGTTCCAGTTTGAACGGGTTGTCGTGCCAGGAACGCTCCCTCTTCCAGGGCGTGCGGTCGGCGTCCATCCCATGAATGGTGACGGTCGAAGGGAGGCCCCGGGAGAAGCCGGTCGGGAAGGAGACCAACACGCGCTCCCGAGAGCCGTATACTTCGAGCGTTTCCCGAAACTCCCAGAGCTCCGGCAGGTCGACCCAGGTGCAGACCGCCCGCCGCTCATCGGGGTATTCCAGCACGGTGGAGATCCCGCGCCCCTCGGCCCAGATCTCGGTGCTGCGCACGCGCGCCGGCGGGCCAAAGAGGCCGTGCAGGTTGCCGAGATCGTGGATCATGCTGCCGAGGATCGTGGAGTAGGCTCGAAAGAGCGCCGGCGGCACCCGCTCGGGATCGGAGAACCCGAGGGCCTCGGCGACTCCGCGCCGGTATTCGGCGGCCGTCGCCTCACGCATCGCGGCCGGAATGTCGTCGAAGCGGTGCACCCTAAACTCCGCCGTGTGCAGGCTGTTGTCCGGGTGGAGGTGGTTCACTTGAATGAAGCGGACGTCGGTCATCTCCCGGACCCGCGCTTGGGCATACTGGTAGGTCGGGTCGTGCCGTTTCATGTACCCGACCATGAGGATACGCTCGGCCTTCTCCGCCGCGGCGACCATCGCCTCAGCCTCGGCCACCGTCGTGCACATCGGTTTTTCGACGAAGACGTGCTTGCCGGCGCGGGCCGCGGCGATGCTGGGTGCGGCGTGCGACCCAGACGGACATACGATCACGGCCTCGACGTCGCCGCGGACGAGGTCTCGGTAGTCGACGAACCGCCGCTCGGGCGGAACGCCGTATTCCTCCCCCACGGTGGCGAGCAAGGTCGGGGAGAGATCGCACAACCCCGCAATCACGAACTCGTCGCTGAGCTCCCGGAGGTGGGGGAGGTGTTGGATCTGAGCGATCGCCCCGCAGCCGATGATGCCGATCTTGAGTGTGTTCAACTGATCGCCCTCCTGAGTTTGGGATCCATAAAATCTCTGAGCGAGTCCCCGAAGAGGTTGGCGGCCATGATCGTGAGCGTGATGGCCACCCCAGGGAAGATCACCATCCACCATGGCGGTTTGAACGCTTCGGCCAGCACGCCGCCGAGCATGTTCCCCCAACTCGGCGCCGGCGGCGGCACCCCGACCCCAAGGAAGCTGAGCGCCGACTCGGCGAAGATGGCCGTCCCCAGATTCAGGCTGACGATCACGAGCAGGGGCGCCACACACTGGGGAGCGATGTGACGGGGGATGATGCGGATCGGCGCCGCCCCGATCGCCCGGGCGGCGTCGACGTAGGCCGACTCCCTGATCGAGAGGACCACCGAGCGGATCACGCGGGTCGATAGCGGAACACGAGTCACGGCGATGGCGACGATGACGGTGTGGAGCCCGGAGCCGAGGCCCGTCAGCAGCAGCATCGCCAGGATGAGCGCGGGGAACGAGAGCAGCACCTCGAGGACCCGCTGGCTGATCATGTCGAATCGACGGCCCAGGTAGCCGGAGGTGAGACCCCAGACGAAGCCGACGCTGTCGCCGAGGAGCACCGAGCTCGCGGCGACCAGCAGCGTGATGCGGGCGCCATGGATCAGCCTGCTCAGCGCGTCGCGACCCAGGTGATCGGTGCCGAGCAGGTGCCCGGGCCCCGGCGGGGTCCGGACCGCCGCGTAGTTGGCCCGAAGGGGATCGTACGGCGCGAGATAGTTCGCGAAGATCGCGACAAGGGCGACCAGGACCAGAAATATCCCGCATGCCGTGCCGAGCGGCGACGAGCGCGCGAAGAGGACGACGCCGGCCAGCCTCGCAGGCCCTCCCGCCGTCGAGGAGGGGATCCACCCGGGCAACGTGGAGGACCGCAGCTACCGATACCGGATCCGGGGGTCGAAGAGCCCGTAACTCACATCGACCACCAGATTGATGGCGGTGAAGATGACGCCGTAGAGGAGCACCAGATTCTGGATGAGGGTCCAGTCACGCTCGGTCAACGCCTGCACCAGCGCCGTGCCGAGCCCCGGCACCCCGAACGCCCGCTCCACGGCGACCGACCCCCCGAGCAGTCCTCCGAGCGCGAGGCCGGAGATGGTGATGACCGGCAGGAACGCGTTCCGCAGGACGTGCCGCCAGGCGATCACCCGATCGCGCAGGCCCTTCGCCCGGGCCGTGCGCACATAATCTTCCTCCAGGACCTCCAGCACCGACGAGCGGGTGATCCGGGCCATCACCGCGGCGAGCCCGAGGCCCATCGCGATCGCCGGTCCGAGCGTGATCTGGAGATTCCCCCACGGATTGTCCCAGAAGTAGATGGTGGTCAACGGCGGCCGCCACGTCAGCACGAGCACGCCCACCAGGACGATGACCAGTCCTATCCAGAAGCTCGGCACCGCCAAAAAGATCGTCATGACGACGCGGGCCAGGTAATCCATGAACGAGCGGCGCCACACCGCGCTCGACATCCCGACCGGGATGCCGATGAGCCACGACAGGAGCACGGCCATGAGGGCGATCTGCACGGTGACCGGCCCTCGCCGGAGGATGAGATCGCGAATCGGCTCGCCGCGCCAGAACGACCTCCCGAGGTCGCCCCGGATGACATCGCCGATCCAATGTGCGTATTGGAGGTAGTAGGGTTGGTCGAGACCAAGCGTCGCCCGGGCCCTCGCGAGTTCCTCCTGGTGCAGCACATACGTGCCCTGTCCCTCAGAGGCGATCATGGCCACCGGATCTCCCGGGAGGATGCGCATGGCAATGAAGATCACCACGCTGATCCCGAACAGCGTCGGAACGGACGAGATCAGGCGACCGAGAAGGTACTTCTGCATACCCGTGCCTTTCCCGGAGATGGGGGCGTTACAAGCGCGGTGCCGCTAGGGTTCTTCCCACGCGGTGTCCAACCGGCCCCATAACGCCCGGACGCGGCGGTCCAGGGCCAGACCCTTCGTCTTGTTGCGCCACATCGGCAGGTGAAACGTATAGCCGATCATCACCCACGGCGGCTCCTGGTCCAGCAGGTCCTCCATCTCGCGAATCAGCTTCGCGCGAGCCGTGGGGTTGGTCTCGGAATCGACCTGCGCCAGCAGCCGGTCAAACCTGGGGTCGGAGAACCCGGCCCAGTTGCGGGAGCCGCCGGTCTTGAAGTAGTCGGCGGCGAGCGGCACGATATCGGAGAGCAGGTGCCCGGGCGTGTCGATCACGACCCCGTAGTTGCCCGCCGCCTGCTCCTGCACGAGCACCGCGCGCTCGGCGACCCGGATCTTGGCCTCGATGTTCAGCGTCCGCTTCAGTTGCTCCTGAAATGCCGGCGCCAGGATCTCGGAATGCGGGGCCACCGAGGCGACGAGCAGATCGACGCCTTTGATCCCGTCGCCATAACCGGCCTCGGCGAGCAACTTTTTCGCGGTGGGGATGTCCGCCGATTTGTCCGCCCGGTACCCCGGGAGCTTGAGGATCTCCGCGGTCGGGAGCGCGTATGTGTCGCCGTGCGGCACCCATCGGGTATTGTCGATCGGCTCTTGCGTTTGGAACGCCTTGATGAGGTCCTGCCGGCTGACCGCGAGGTGAATCGCCCGGCGGACACGCGCATCGTCGAACGGTTTCTTCCGGCAGTTGAACAGGACGGCGTACGCCCCGAAGTTGTAGAGTTTCTTGCCGCTGACGATGTCTTTGCGCTTTTCCCCCTCCGCGAAGGTCTCGATCGACACATTCCACGACATGTCTGCCTGGCCCGTGAGGACGGCGGTCCCCCGGTCGGTCCAGGCGGGTACGTGCACCAGCTCCAGGCTGTCAAGGTAGGGCAGGTCCGGATCCCAGTAGTTCGGGTTGCGCACGAACGTCCACTTCTCGGCCTGCTTATGTTCTTTGAACACGAAGGGGCCGGTCCCCGGAGCGATCACTTTGCGCAGATCCCCCTGGTTCTCATCCAGCGATTTCTTCGAATAGATGACCATCGCCGGCTGCGCGAGCAGCTCGAGGAAGTAGACGCGGGGCTCCTTGAGCACGACCCGGAAGGTCTTGGGATCCGGCGCATCGATCCTGTCGACGACGGTGAAGAGACCCTTGTTCTCGCTGACGATGCCCTGCGGCGGGCTGATGATACGCTGGTATGAGGCAAGAACGTCGGCGGAGCTGAGGGGCGTGCCGTCGTGGAACTTGACCCCCTCCCGCAGCAGGAACGTGTAGGTTCTCCCATCCGGAGAGATCGTCCATCGGGCCGCAAGGTCCGGCACAACGGTCTTGATGCCGTCACCGAGGTTGTAGGTGACGAGGCCGTTGTACATGTGGCAGAGGACGAAGGCATTCGCGCCTTGGTGGACGTCGAAATGCGCGGTCGTGACGCCGAAGGCGTTCCTGAGCGTGCCGCCCCGTTTGGGGTTCGGTTCGGGCGCGCGCATGCGCGGGCCGGAGACCGGCACCGGCGACGCGGCCGCCGCCGGGGGAGGGAGGAGCAGAGTGCCCGCGGTGCCGACCCCGACCAGTTTGAGGAACTCGCGGCGGCTGGTGTGGTTCCTGCCCCCCATGGTTGACCTCCTCAGATCCTACCGGCCGAAGAGTCTACCACTCACTCGCCTACACCACGGGGGCGGGAAAGTCCTGCGCGGCGGTTGCCTACGCGTCCCTGGGATGCGTGGATTTCACCGTAAGGCCGGCGGGGGCGTCGTCGGACACACTCAACACGAGGACGAAGTACGCGCAATTACATGGACGTTGGGGTTCGCCGCGCGGCACGGCACAGCGCGTGGCGATCATGCCGGCCTGCCTCGTCTGTCTATCGTGGCACTTGTCGCACCGGTACATGCCGCTGACGGGCCATGGTAATCCCGCTTTCGCTCGCACATCTTTCGGAATCGGCGCACCCGCCGCGTTGTGCCGTACGTCCAATCTAACAGGGTGGGTGCACAATATCCAGTAAATAATTGTTTGCTTTCTAGGCCGGTGTATGTCATAATTATTCGGCATCAGCAGGCTGCAAAGTCGGTTGGTAGCATGAGCTAAAGGTGGGGATCGCATGGCAACAGGTACGGTCAAGTGGTTCAATTCTGAGAAGGGATATGGGTTCATCACGCCGGACGATGGCGGCAAAGATTTGTTCGTGCACTTCAGCGGCATCGAGGGTGAGGGCTACAAATCCCTGAACGAAGGACAGAAGGTCGAGTACGAGGAGACGAAGGGGCAGAAGGGCCCGCAGGCCAACAAAGTTCGTGCCGTGAGCTAGACCTTACGTTCGCGAATCGTGTTCTACGCACGCAGGGAGGGGGGAATACTTCCCCCCTTCTTGCTTCTCTCCATGGATCGGAGGTAGGGTGATGCCATCGGAACCGTGCAAGGCATGTGGAAGGCCTCGGCCCGTACTTGCGGTCGAGCAGGGGGACGATTTCTGCTCAACCGAGTGCGCGCGACGCCATTACGGGACCGCCCTGACGGAGCGGACTCGGGTTGCCGTCCTCCCGCGGCGGGCGTCTGTCCGCGGCAACTCGTGGAGGCGACCGTCGGCCTTCCCCAACGGCCGGAAGCCGTAGCGGCGTCGGTTTCGAGAGCCGGTCTAGGGGATCCGCGCTTCGAGACGTTTGTGGAGTCGCGACGGATAGTGGTCGAGATGGTCCCGGATGATCCTACACGCGGTGGGATGCACGAACCGGAGCTCAGCTCTTGACCCCTGCGCCGTCACCCGGCCCCCCGTAGCCGACCAGTGCCGCTGGATCATCGTGTTGATTCCACTGAGAATGGCAGGGGTGCCCTGTAGCGTCACTCGGGTATCCTTCTGAGTCCCCGCGGCGTGCGGCGACGGCCAGCTCCCATCCACGTATCCCCGCAAGAACGGAGTGGCCAGTTCGCGAGGGAGGTCTTCGAGGATGGTGGCGTCGTCCCCGTGCAGCTCTGACGGGATTCCCCACGGAAACAGCGCCTTGCAGAGGCTTTGATCCCGGAGGTAGACCTGCCACCCGACGACGCTGCTGCGGCAATATTCGCAGCGCATGTAGTCCGTGGCGAGGTCATCCATGAAGGTCTCCATCTCTGGCTGGGACCGGTCGCCGAGGGTGATCACCAACGTCAACGAAGTGCCCTGGCCCCAGATATGCCCCGCGGCCATGAGGAAGCCAAGCCAGTACATCTGCACATCCGCCGGGGTCATTCCGGGCGGCTCACGCCGGGTTCGTAGCAGATGGACGGGATCCGAAAGCCTGGGATGATCCACAGGGACGAGGACGCGTTCGACCATTGCGACGGAGACCTCGTACAGCTCCGCGATCTCGGCGGCGTGCTTCCCCCGACGAGCGGCAGATCGGATCTTCCCGATTTGTTCTCGCCATTTGAGGTCAACACCGGTCGGGCCCCGGACGCGCATGTGGGTGAGGATCCTCCTTCTCCGTCAGCCGTGACGCCGGTGGCCGGCAGTTGAGACCGGCGGCTCATTCAAATGATGAAGTGATGGTGAGGTGTGTGTATTCAGTGTAGCACGTACGCACTCACGTGTCGAATGCTCCCAAGCCGGCGCCGGCAGGCGCGTGCATTCGCACAGCGGCGTGGTATACTGCTTGCACCGACGTCCGGGCGCACAAGAGGACGCGAGAAGGGAGTGTGTTTCGAATGGCCCGTCCAAACTACGGAGCCGCGAAGCGGACGAAAGAGCTCAAGAAGAAGGCCAAGCGGGAAGCCAAGCTTGCCCGGAGGCACGCGCGGCGGGCGGATCAGGGGCAGCCGGAATCGGCGGCGAATGCACCCACCTCGGAGCCTACATCCTCCCCCGTGAGCCCGATCGAGCCCGGACCGACCTCCCACACCGAGTGACCCTCCGCCTTACGCGTCCTCGGGATTCAGCGACTTGAACACTAGCGAGGCCGCGGCACCGCCGGCCAAGTTCGCGACCAAGTAGATCCAAAAACTCGACCAGGGGACCAGTCCCATCGTCGAGATACCCACCGCCACCGCCGGGTTGAACACGCCGCCCGAGATCCCGCCCACGGCAAATGCGCCGGTCATCACGGTCATCCCGATCGCCAGGCCGTAAAAGGAGTTCCCTGCGGTTCCTTTAGCGGTCGTGACGTTGAGCATCACGTATACCAACGCAAAGGTATAGAGGAACTCCGCGACCAACGCAGGCCCCACGGC
>DASSXJ010000101.1 GCA_035703895.1 bacterium
GCCTGCTCATGGAACCCCGCGGCTTCCCTGTAGTGTCCCCGGCTGCTGGCCAGCCGCGCCAGTTCGTGATAGATCGTGACGAGCTCCGGCATCATGCTCGACCTGCGGCACTGGGCCGCCGCCTCCTGAAGGGCGGCCATCGCGCTTTTGACATCTTCGCGCTCCGCCGCCAGCAACCCGAGCACGATCCGCGCTCGCGCCTCCTCGTCCGGCAGATGCACCTCCCGGCTCCGCGTGATCGCCCGATCGGCGACCTCCTCCGCCAGCCGTCGCTCCCCGCAAATGAAGTGGCACCGCGCCAGCTCCGTCAGCGTCCGGCACTCCCCCACCCCATCCCCCAATCGCTGCTTGATCGCGAGGCTCACCTGAAAGTGCTCTAGCGCCTCCCGCGGCCGTCCCGTCTGCAGCAGCACGATCCCCAGACTGTTCCGTACGTACGACGTAGACTGGAGGTCCTCGTACTGCTCGAACAGCGCCCGCGCCCGCTCGTACAAGCCCATCGCCTGCTCGAGGTCGCCGCTCGCGCTCAGCACGTTCCCTAATCCCATCAGCGCCTCGCCAACCCGCTCCGGTCGCTGCGCCCCTTCGAAGAGGGCGCGCGCGCTCGTGTACGCCTCGATCGCCTCATCGACCCGGCCCATCCGCCCGAGCACCGTCCCGAGATACAACTGGATCTCCCCCGCCAGCTGCGGCTCCGCACCCCCCAAGCGTGGGAGGACACCGAGCGCCTCCTTGTAGAGCGTCATGGCCTGCGGAAATCGCCCCTGCCGGTGCGCGACCGTCGCCAACCCGTGCAGCGCGCGGCACTCCACCAACGCGTCCCCCGCCGCCCGCCCCTCGTGCAGCGCGTCTTCTAGACTGACCCGAGCTTCCTCCAGGCGCCGCAGGCCCAGTAGGGCTTCCCCCAACCCCACCCGCGCCTGCCGCTGCATCGCCCGGCTGCGCCCCGCCGCCGCCAAGGTCTGCAGCTCCGCGAACGCCGTCCGCGCCGCCTCATACTGGCGCCGGCTCAACTCACCCCGGCCCCGGCTCGCCAGCACGGCCAGCAGCTTCTCAGACGCCGCGCCCGCGCCGTCGAGAAAGTAGGCGACCGGTTGGCCCAGCCGCGCCGCGAGCCGCTCCAACGTGGCCACCGATGGCTTCGCCCGGTCATGCTCCAAGAGGCTGATGAACCCTTTCGTCAGGTCGGGCGTCCCAAGCGCTTCCTGGGTCAGCCCCGCTGCCTGCCGTGCTTTCCGGATTCGCTGCCCTAACGTCAGCCTGGACATACGCCTCCAGCTCGAACCCGGGGTGGGTTTATGGGCACTCAACCCCCGTCGAAGTTCATTAACTCTCCTTGGAATCCTTTCTCGTCGGACAGCCTTACCCTGAGTGCCCGATCGTGAAGACGGCCATCGCGGACAACGAGACGCCCCTCCAAGCGGAGGGGCGTCCAGATCGGGCGTGTGATGCGCCGGTGCGTTATGGGGTTATTTCGAGGGGTGGTAGCCGGCCGGCCACACGACGAACGCGCCGGTCTGCCCTTGGGCTGCGTGGTTGCCGAGGCCACATAAGAATCCGTACTGGCCCGGCCCCTTAGCCACGAACGTGATCTCGGCCTTCTCGCCGGGCTCGACCAGCACGTACTTTCTCCCGTCTTTCGCCACGCCCTCCTTGAATTGCCCGCTGACGGTGTAGTCAACGTTGGACAAATATGGCGAGTTGAACGAGTGGGGGCGCTGTGGGTCGATGTTATCAAGCTGGAGGACGACCCTATCTCCCTCGTTGACGAAGAACAGGTTCGGGTCGAACTTGAACGAACTCATGGTGACGTGAATCACCCTCTTGGTCTGCGCCGGCGACGCGGTGCTGAGGGCAAAGAGAAGCGCAACGACCAGCACGCCTACAACAGAAATCCGCAAGCGCACATCCCTCCTTTCAGCATCGGCACGTTTCAACCGGCTCCATGTATGACGCCAGTGTACAATTGCCCGGTAAAGAATACGTAAAACCATACACCCGGGTTGGTCCCTCAAGAGGAGCGGTTAGATTTTGGCGGGACGGGTGACCCGGACGTCTGCCGCCGTGATCCCTTCCGTCCCTCGGGTAAACCACGCGATCGTCCGCCGAAGCCCGTCCTCTAGCGGAACATGCGGCTCATACCCGAGGAGGCGGCGTGCTTTCGTCAAGTCTGGACGCCGCCGCCGTGGGTCATCCTGCGGCAGCGGTCGAAAGACGATCGACGACACGTCGCCCGTCAAGCGCTTGATCACATGCGCCAGTTCGAGCAGGGTGCATTCGGCGTCGGAGCCAAGGTTGACGATCTCCCCGGTCAGGCCGGGAGAGGTGGCCAGTCGGAACACCCCCTCGACAAGATCATCGACGTAACAAAAGCTCCGAGTCTGCGACCCATCGCCAAAGACCTCGATCGGCAGGCCCTTGAGCCCTGCATCGATGAACGCCGGGATGGCCCGGCCATCGTTCCGGCGCATGTGGGGTCCATAGGTGTTGAAGATGCGCGCGATCCGGACCTCAAGGGAGTGCACCCGATGATATGCCATCGTGAGCGCTTCCTCGAACCGCTTGGCTTCATCGTAGACGCTGCGGGGGCCGACGGGGTTGACGTTACCCCAGTACTCCTCTCGCTGCGGGTGCTCGAGCGGATCTCCGTAGATCTCCGAGGTCGACGCGAGGACGTAACGCGCCTCCCGCGCTTTGGCGAGGCCCAGCGTGTGAAACGCGCCTAACGAATCCACCTTCATCGTATGGATTGGATGAGCCAGGTAGTCCACGGGGCTGGCGGGAGACGCAAAGTGCAGCACTACGTCCACCCGGCCTTCGATCGCGATGGGCTGCGTCACATCACCCGGCACGAGGCGAAGCGCAACATTGGAGGTTAAGTGCTCGAGGTTGCGCCGCGCGCCGGTGAGGAAGCTGTCGATCGCGGTTACCTGGTAGCCTTCGTTCAGGAACCGCTCGCAGAGATGCGAGCCGATAAACCCCGCGCCCCCGGTGATCACCACATGTGCCCGGCTCATCCAGTCCTCGCACTGTCGCGTCCGTCGTACCCGCGCCGACGTGATTCGGCCCGTCACCGGCGGCTCCCTCCCTCGACCGTTCCAACGCCCAATCCGGGCGCGAGGGGGGGGATGAGCCCACAAGGAGCGTTAAGGCGCGCTGAGCTACTGGCCCTGGACGGTAATCACCCCCGACATAGTAGGGTGGACGCCGCATCGGTAACTGTAGCGACCCGGCGCCGCAAAAGCGAACTTGAAGTCCTTCCCCGGTGCGATGATCCCCGAATTAAAGCTCTTCCCATCCTCAGCCGCCACATGATGGGGCCACTCGTCGTGGTTCACCCAGGTGACGACGGTTCCCGCCTGAATCGTCCACTCATGGGGCTGAAACGAAAAGTCCTGGACGTCCACCGTGACGGCCGACTGGGCTCCGAGGGGCCGGGGGCCGATCGCCAGCATCACGAGGGCGGTGAGGCCCGCGATCGTTGCCGTGCGCATGACGCTCCTCCTCTGCGACTCGACTACGGTTCGACGACGACCCGGCCGCGCATCTCGAGGTGCACCGCGCAGAAATACTGAACCGTGCCGGGCTTCGTGAATGTGGCGAAGTACCGGCTCTCGTTGGCGAGGTTCCCGGACTCGAACGATTTGTCGGCCGCCTTGACGTCGTGGGCGACCCCGTCGTAGTTGGCCCAGACGACCGTCGAGCCGGCCTTCACGTGGAGATCCCGCGGCCCGAACTGGTAATTATAGATGCCGATATGGTTGGCGTCCGCCGGCGCCCGAGCGGGCAGCGGATCCGGCCGGTTGAGGTAGGGGGTGAACACGTAGTCCTGGGCTTTCACCTGCGCGTGGCAGTTCACGCACCTGGCCACGGGATCCGCGATCTGCAGAGGCTCGAACGGCTTCTCCTGAGCGGTGCGGGTGTATCCGCTGTACACCCACCCCTTCGTCCCGGTTGCCTTGCTGTCGTAGCGCATCACGAACAGCACTCGCACCCAGCCGTCCTTCGGATCGAGTGATTCGCGGACGATCGTGACGCCATCCGGAAAGTGCGTGCGGGTCCCACCGCCCGGGGCCATCAGTTTCTTGAGATCGGCCGGACTCATGTTGATAAAGGTGTTTTTGGGCGCGGCGCTGGGGTTGCTCGGATCGTCGAGCGGAATCGCGTTCATCTTGGTCCAATTGCGATATTGGGTGACCTCGGCGGGGACGCCGGACTGCGCGTAGGCGGCGAGCGCCGCAGCGAGCGCGACACCCCCGGTCAATACTACAAGGAGCACGCGTCTCATACGGCTCTCCTCCCTCCCGATTCCGGAGGCATCCGGACGTCCCGGACGGGGGCCTCCGACCCTGGGTCCATGCCTCCATCTTCACTCTAGGGAGCGAGCGTAAGGGGAACTCCAGACACGGTTAAGAAATCGGTATGAACCTCAGCGGGGACGCCGGGTCACAAGAGGACGCCAGCGGGCGCGTGTTCCAGCACCGGCAGGACAACGGTGAACCGGGAGCCGCGACCCAGTCCGCTCTCCACCCGGAGCGATCCACTGTGCTGCTCGGCGACCCAGCGGGCGATGGCCAGCCCCAGACCAGTCCCCGTCTTGCCGCCGGCGTTTCTGCCGCGGTAGAACCGCTCGAAGATGTGTGGCAGATCCTCGGGATCGATTCCGCTCCCGCTGTCGACGACAGTGACCCACGCCTGCCCGGTGTCGCACCCGGCCTCGACGCGGACCTCGCCGGCGCGCGCCGTGTACTTAAAGGCGTTGTCGAGCAAGATCAGCAGCAGCTGCTTGAGGTAATCAGGGTTCGCCTCGACGGCGACGCCCTCGAGGGCGTCGCCGAAGGTGGTCGTGAACCGGACCTCGTCCGCCATCCCCTGGCCCTGGCGGCACGCCTCCGCGACGATCTCGGCGAGCAGCACCGGTTCCCTCGGCGTCTGCGCGCCCGCATCGGCACGGCCGAGAATGAGGAGCTGGGTGATCATCCGCGCCATCCGGTTCGCCTCACCGCGGATGTCGGCGAGCGCCTGGTCCCGAAACCCCGGGTCCGTATTGCCCATCTTGGCGAGCAAATCAAGGTTGCTCGTGATCACCGTCAGCGGCGTCCGGAGTTCGTGGGCGCAGTCGGCCAGGAACTGCCGCAGCCGCTGGTTCGACTGGTCGAGCGTCCGATACGCACCGTCCAGCTCAGCCAGCATGGCGTTGAACGTCGCGGCCAGGCGTCCGATCTCGTCCGGCGGTCCGTTGTAGGCGACCCGCTGCTTGAGATCCCGGCTCTCTTTGACCGCGCGTGCCGCCGCCACCACGCTCTCGATCGGA